>NZ_JBHVHF010000058.1:0-32760 GCF_042800315.1 Streptomyces sp. NPDC057638 | reverse complement strand
GCCCGGCACCGGGCGGGCCGCCCGCGTATGAGCGGCGCCTCGCTCCGGGTCGGCTGGTTTCCCCTGGCCGGGCGGCAGAGCGCGCCCCGAGTCCGACGCCCGGCCGGTCCAGCGGAGCCACCGAGGATCCGGCCCGGCGCTCCGGCGGATGACGACGGTCCCGTACCAACTCCCCGGCGCCAACGGCCCCTTCCCCGTGCCGGCGGTCCGTTCCCCGTGCCGGCGGTCCGTTCCCCGTGCCGACGTACCCCCGTGCCGACGTACCAACAGTCCGTTCCGGCATCGGCAGCCCGCTCCGGGTGTGGCGGGCCACCACCCGGGCCCGGGGACCCGCACGGGCACCCGCGTACGTCCCGTACGTCCGGCGCGTGCCGTCCCGGCCCGGCGCACCCGATACCGTCCCGGTACGCACGGGCCGGGCGCCGACGCCCCAACCAGGCCGCGGACATGCCGCAGGGCCCCGTACCGGTATCGGTCCAGGGCCCTGAAAGCTGGTCGCTCATGCCGCCGTGGCCGTCAGCGGACCGCTCCGCTCCGTACGGATCACGGGACCGGTCGTCCACCCGCGCCGGGGCCCGGGGTCCGGCTCCCCGGACGGGGACTCCGGCGGGCGGACGGCGCCATGGCGGAGACGTTCCCTAGTAGACCGGCTTGTCCGGCTCGATCTGGTGGACCCAGCCGATCACGCCGCCGCCGACGTGGACGGCGTCGGCGAAGCCCGCCGACTTGAGCACGGCCAGGACTTCCGCGCTGCGGACACCCGTCTTGCAGTGCAGCACGATCCGCTTGTCCTGCGGGAGGTCCTGGAGCGCCTGGCCCATCAGGAACTCGTTCTTGGGGATCAGCTTGGCGCCGGGGATCGAGACGATCTCGTACTCGTTGACCTCGCGGACATCGATGATCTCGATGTTCTCGCCGTCGTCGATCCACTCCTTGAGCTGCTTGGGCGTGATCGTCGAACCGGCGGCGGCCTCCTGGGCCTCCTCCGAGACGACACCGCAGAACGCCTCGTAGTCGATCAGCTCGGTGACGGTCGGGTTCTCACCGCAGACAGCGCAGCCGGGGTCCTTGCGGATCTTGACCTGGCGGTACTGCATCTCCAGGGCGTCATAGATCATCAGTCGGCCGACCAGGGGGTCACCGACCCCGGCGAGGACCTTGATCGCCTCGGTGACCTGGATGGAGCCGATGGAGGCGCACAGGACGCCGAGCACACCGCCCTCGGCGCAGCTCGGGACCATGCCCGGCGGCGGGGGCTCGGGGTACAGGCAGCGGTAGCAGGGGCCGTGCTCGGACCAGAAGACGGACGCCTGGCCGTCGAAGCGGTAGATCGAGCCCCAGACGTAGGGCTTGTTCAGCAGCACACAGGCGTCGTTGACGAGATAGCGGGTGGCGAAGTTGTCCGTGCCGTCCACGATCAGGTCGTACTGCGCGAAGATGTCCATCACGTTGTCGGCCTCGAGCCGCTCCTTGTGAAGGATCACGTTCACATACGGGTTGATGCCGAGGACCGAGTCCTTGGCGGACTCCGCCTTGGAGCGGCCGATGTCGGCCTGGCTGTGGATGATCTGGCGCTGGAGGTTGGACTCGTCGACCTCGTCGAACTCCACGATGCCCAGGGTGCCGACACCGGCGGCCGCGAGGTACATCAAGGCCGGGGATCCAAGGCCACCAGCGCCCACACACAGCACCTTGGCGTTCTTGAGCCGCTTCTGCCCGTCCATCCCGACATCGGGGATGATCAGGTGGCGGGAGTACCTGCGGACCTCGTCGACGGTGAGCTCGGCTGCGGGCTCGACCAGGGGTGGCAGCGACACGGGGACTCCGTTGCGTCGATACATCAGTACGGTTGTTCCCTGGTAACACTGCCACGCGCCTCCTCATTCCGAGACACCCGGTCCGATCCGCGAGACGATTTCGTCCCAGTAGCCGGGCAGCGTGTCAAATGGCCCGATACGCGCCTTCTGGCGTCCCGGGCGACTCCCGGCACCCGCGCCCGTGGCGCCCGCCGGACCCGCGACACCGCCGATCCGACCAGCGCCGCCGGTCGGGCCGCCCCGCGCGCCCGAGGTGTCACGGACTCCCCGCGCGGCACGGATCGCGCGGTCGGGCCGGTCGGGCCGGTCGGTGAAGAAGATCGTGCCCGCGCCCTGCCAGCGGGCGATCCGGATGGCCTCCTCCAGATGTGTGCGCGGCACCCCGTGGACGACATGCGCGAAGCGCTCCGCCGGGTGTTCCGCGGTCCACTCCGCCACCTGGGACCAGCGGTACTGGGCCCAGCCGCCGGAGAAGGTGATCAACTGGTCGGCGGCTTCCGCGTAGCCGGGGTGCGGATGGCTGCCCTGCCCGAGAACGAGATACGGATCCGGCGCGACCTCTTCCAGCGTGGCCGCGACCCTCCGTACCGCCGTGAGCTTGTCCCGGTCCGTGGGACAGCGGTCCAGCAGGAAGCCGTCGACGCGGTACCACTCGGCGTAGCGGCAGGCGTCGGAGACGAGCGCGCCGAGGGAACGGGTGCCGTGGGCGAGGTCGAGATGGCCGAGCACCCGCACACCCGCGTTGGTCAGCTTGCCCGCCGCCGCCAGACCGTGCGGGTCGGGACGGTCGCCCGGACCGTTGGCGACATTGAGGACGACCCAGTCGAGATGGGCACCCTGGCGGCTCAGCTCACTCCACTCCTCCGGCGCCAGCAGCGGATGACCGCAGCCGGGCACCCCGAGGCCGAGCCGCCCCCATCCGGTGTGGCCCGGCGGGGAGTGCGTGGAGGCCGGGGAGGTCGCGGTCAGATCCGGCACGCCGCCTCCATCCAGATGTCCGCGAGCGACTCTTCGAGGTTGATCCGGGGCCGCCAGCCCAGCCGGTCCCGCGCGGTGCGCACATCGGCCTGCTGCCAGGCACCACAGCCGTCGGGGTACGGGACGGGGGTCGCGGCGAGATGGTCGAGCACCGACTCGGACCGCGGCGCTCCGATACCGGGGCCGGAGCGGCCGGGGGGCGCGTCGAGTTCATGGAGCGCGCCCGCGTACCCGGCGACCCGGGCGAGCACGGCGGCGGCGTCCCGCAGGCGCACGGCCCGGCCCGTACCGATGTTGACGACTCCCTGGGCGGCGGAGAGCGAGGCGGCGTGCACGGCGCGCGCCACGTCCCGTACGTCGACGAAGTCCCGCTGCACGCCCAGTCCACTGAGCTTGAGCTCCCCGTCACCGGACTGCATGGCGCGCCGCATGGCCTCGGCGAGCCGGCCCAGCGGGGAACCGGCCGGGGTGCCCGGCCCGACCGGGGAGAAGACCCGCAGTACGACCGCGTCCAGACCCGAGCCGAGGACGAGTTCGGTGGCGGCGAGCTTGCTGACGCCATAGGGGCCGCCCGGGCGCGGAACAGCGTCTTCCGCCGTCGAGGAACCGGGTTGGGACGGCCCGTACTCGGAACCGCAACCGAGTTGCACCAGCCGGGCGCCGCAGCCGCTGCGGCGCAGGGCCTCACAGACGGTGGCGACGGCGACGGTGTTGTGGCGGGTCAGGTCGCGGGCGCCGCCTCGGGTGGCGCCCGCGCAGTTGATGACGACTCCGGGGTGGACGGCGCTCAGGAAGCGGGTGAGCGCCCCGGGGCTGCCCCCGGCGAGGTCGAAGCGCACATCGGCGTCGTCACCCCGGCCGAGCGCGGTCAGATGGACCGCCGGATCGGCGAGCAGCCGGTCGGCGACGAAGCGACCGAGGAAGCCATTGGCACCGAGCAGCAGCACCCTCATCGCGCACCCCCGGGACGCTGATGGGCCGGGGCGGGGGGTTGGGGGGTCATGTCGCGTTCTCCTTCGGGGATATCGCAGGTGTCCAGCGGGAGGGTCGGTGGGGAGGTGAGGTCGTCGGTACGGGACGCCCGGACGCCGGACGCGCGATGAGCGGCCGGAGAGGCGTCGGGCCTACGGGGGCCGGTCGTCCGGAGGTCAGCCGTCCGGGAGCGGGTCGCGCCGCGCCCGGCCGTCCGGACGTCGGAGGTGCCGCGCCCGGCCGTGATCACGTCAGCCGGGGTGGGGTCAGGCGTACGGAGGTGGGGCGCGGGCCGCGACATGGTGTGGGCGGAGGCCCGCGCGAGGGTGACGGTGGCGTGCGCGAGCAGCACTCCGGCGGCGACCGCGCACGCCACCGCGGGCACGAGGGCCCAGATCCCCCCGAGCTCGACGTGTTCGACGCGTCCGGTGAGGGTCAGCGCGAGCAGCACGGCCTCGGCCGCGCAGGCGGCGGCGAGGCAGGTGGCGGCGACCCGGCGGCGGCCGTGGGCGGCCAGAAGCCCGGCCAGGAAGAGCAGGGCACCGAGGGAGAGGGTGGACACGAGCGCGTGACCACCGAGGCCGGGGGACCCGGGCAGAACGAGGTCCGCGAGGGCCAGAAGGGCACTCAGCCCCGCCACGTACAACAAGGTGACGGTCAGGGGCAGGGACCGGGTGCGGGTGGCGAAATCGGCGCGGCTGGTGCTCTGGTCGATCCGTCGCCGTGCCTGGGTGGTGAGAAGGCGTGCGCCCCACAGCGCGGGTGCGAGGGAGAGCGTGAGGGCGGCGAGGGGGACGGGTTCCAGTGGGGGCAGCGCGTCGGTGTGGGTGGTCAGCCGCGCGTCACCGGAGGCCGCGTAGCCGAGCAGCCACAGGGTCCAGGGCCACAGGGCGGGCCGGTGCTGGTGACGGGGGGCGCGCAGGGGCCCGTGGCGCAGCACCAAAAGCATGGCGAGCGCGACGGCGGCGCTTCCGCCGACGGTCACGGCGGTCCGTGGAGTGCCGTCGACGACCTCCCGCCCGGCGACGGTGAGCCAGGCGAGGGCTCCGGGCAGCAGCGCGAGCGCCACGGCCCGGGGGCGCCAGCGCCAGCCGCGCTCCGGCGGGTGCGCGGGCGTGGATTCCGGCGCGTCCTCCCGGGGCACCCGGGCGTGCAACTCCTCGGCGAGCGAGAAGACATCGCGGTGCCGGAAGCGGGCCGCGGCGCGGTCGGTGATCCCGTGCGCTTCGAGTCCCGCCGCGATCTCCAGGGGCCCGAAGGCCCGTGCGCACAGGGCGCGATGCCGGTGCATCAGCGCCCGCACAGGATCGGCGGAACCGGCGGCACCAGCGGGAACGGCCGACGCCCCGCCACGCCCCGGGTGGTACGCGCGGGGGACGCGGGGCCCCCGGCCGGACGCGGTACCGGTGGGCCGCGGGGACCCGTCCCAGCCGCCGGAGCGCCGGGGCGCGTCACCAGGGAGGCGGAAGAGACCACCAGGGCCGCGGGGCACCTCGCCAGGAGGTCGGGACGCGTCGCCAGGGGGTCGGGGCACGTCACCAGAAGGGCGCGGTGCGCCCCCACCAGAACGGGGCACGTCACCAGAGGAGCGCGGTGCGCCCCCACCGGAACGCGACACGTCACCGGAACGGGACACATCACCAGAAGGACGCGGTACGGCTCCGCCGAGACCCGGCGTGTCGCCAGCGGGACGCCCCGCGTCGCCGCCGGGACCGGGCACGTCACCAGAAGGGCGCGTGTCAGCGCGGAAGGTGGTCACGCGGCGCCTCCCGCGCGGGCCGCGACCAGGGAGACGCCGCATCCCGCGATGGACGCGGCACCATGGGACCGCCCGGGCGTCGTACCTCCTGGCGCATCCCGCCGCCAGCCCAGGGGAACCCATTCCTCGGGCGGCCGGGCGAAGAGCACGGGCTCCCCGCGCGCGCCGGTGGGCTCCCGGTGGACCGGGGAGTGGGAGATCAGCTCCAGGTAGGCACGGTGGAAGGCGGCCAGCTGCCGCTCCACGGTGAACAGTTCCAGCGCCCGGGAACGCGCCGCACCTCCCAGACGCGCGGCGCGCGCCGGATCGCGCACCAGCGCGAGGCAACGGTCCGCGAGCGCGCGGGGGTCCCGGGGCGGAACGATCAGCCCCGTACCGCCGACGGCCTCGGCGACCGCGCCGACGTCGGTGGAGACGGTGGCCCGTCCGTGGAACATCGCTTCCACGACCCCGAGCGGAAAGCCCTCGTCGACGCTGGACATCACCACCGCCACCCCGGACGCGTAGACCTCGGCGAGCCCGCGTGCTCCCAGGGTCCGCCGGTCGACCAGGGTCACGGCGGCCCGCCCCCCGCCGGGACCGGGGAAGAGATGGGAGACCAGGGACTCCGCCCCGGCGCGGCAGCGCGCCTCCACCGGGCCCCGCGCGGGCGGGGCGACCAGTCTCAGCAGGGCCCCGGGCTCCTCGGCGCGTACCTCGGCGAAGGCGTGGAGAAGAGTGGCGAGGTCCTGACCGGGACGGAAGCGACCGGTCCAGACGAGCGTGCGGGGATCGCCGCCGTACTCCCCTGCTCCGGCCGGGTACGGACGATCACCCTCGTCCCCGCACCCCGGCGCGGGCCCCGGAACGCCCCCCCACCCGGTCCCCTCCCCGCGGGTCCCGGCGGGACCGGGCCCGCCCGCGCCGACGGAACCGGACCAGAACCCTGATCCGGAGCCCGCCGGGAGGTCCGCCGGGGCGCGGACCGCGGCGGCGAGACCGGGACCACCGCCGGGAACCGCCGTACCGCGCGCCCCCGCCGCGACCCCCGGGGAGATGATCCGTACCCGCGCGGGATCGGCACCGCATCGCAGCTGCCAGCGGCGGGCGTGGCCGTCGCCCGGGGTGACCAGGGCCGCCGCGCGGTACACGGCCGTCGCCAGCCGGAACCCGAAGCCGGTCAGCAGGGCACGCACCACCGGGTTCGCCCCGCTCGCCGCCACCGTCAGACAGTGACGGCGCAGGAGTACGTCGTACTCCGTGACCAGCAGGGGAACCCCGAAGAAGCGTTTGGCCAGGAGACCGGGGAGCGCCCCGCTCCCGGCGGCGGTGGCATGGCAGAGGTCGACGGCGGCGAGCCCGTCATCGCCGTACCAGTCGTACGAGAGGGGGCGCAGGGCCCGGGCGAAGGCGTCGGCCAGCGCGAGGCAGTCACGGAGGCTCGCGGTAGCGCCGTACGCCCCGCGCACGCCCGGCGTGCGGCAGAGTCTTTCGATGGCGCTCAGGGCGGACTCGGATCGGAGGGCGGCGGTCAGACCGCCGTGGCCGACGGCGAGGTCGGCGAGCCCGTGCAGACCACGGGTGAAGGGATCAGTCTCATCAGCCCCAGCAAACCCAGGGATCCCTGTGGAACCGGCGACCCCACGGCCACCGCTGACCCTGGCGGAGCCGTCCCGCCCGTCCCATCCACCGCGCCCGTCACGGGCACCATGCGCACCAGGGGCGCCGTGGGTCTCTTCAGGGGTGGCGGCTCCGGCGGGAAGCGCGCTCAGCAACTCCTCGAAGTGGGCGAGGAAGCGACGGCGCTCCCGCCGTCCGTACGCACGCCCGGCGCGCACCTCCGCGCGCCCCCCGCCCGTCGGACACGCACGCTCGGCGAGCCCTCCGCGAGCGGTCCCGTCCGCCACGGCGTACACCGTGAAGTCATGCTGGACGAGTCCATGCGCCAGCTGGCCCCACCATGCCTCGAACTCACCCGACGCACGCGCGTAACCACTCTCCGTAAGCAACGCGATCCGCACGAGTGCACCCCCGTCTCCCTGTGAAGCTGGCCGCCATCGCTCCGGCGACTCACAGCGGGATGACGGTAAGCCGGTACGGCGGTGGCGCGGCGGACGGTTGTCCGTCGCGCCACCGGAAGGGGTGAATGCACGTGACTTTCACACCCTCTTCGCGTTCCGGCGCGCTATCAGAGATTCCGTAACGGAGTGTCAGACCTCTGCGGAGAGCTGGGGGTCGGCCAGTCCCTGGCGGCTCACGCGGCGCTCCCGTGCGAGCCGGGGATCCAGGGTCGGCACCGCGGCCAGCAGACTCCGGGTGTACGGGTGCTGGGGCGAGCCGTACACCTCACCCACCGTCCCCTGTTCCACGATCCGCCCCTGGCGCATCACGGCGACCCGGTCGCTGATCTGCCGCACCACGGCCAGATCATGGGCGATGAAGACCAGGCCGAGGCCGAGCTCCCGCTGAAGTCGCCGCAGCAGAGAGGTGACCTGGGCCTGGGTGGTCACATCGAGCGCGGAGACGGGTTCGTCACAGACGATGAGCCGTGGCTCGGCCGCCAGGGCACGGGCGATGCCCACGCGCTGGCGCTGCCCCCCGCTGAACTCATGCGGATAGGCGCCCTGACGGCCCGGATCGAGCCCCACCCGCTCCAGGGCCTCACCCACCCGTTCACGGATCCGCCGCTCGTCGCGGAGCCCGGCGGCCCGCAGCGGGTCGGCGATGGACTCGCCGATGGAACGGCGCGGGTTGAGGGAGGACACCGGATCCTGGAAGACCATCTGGAGCTCACGCCGGAAGGGGCGCAGCGCCCGTTCGGAGAGGGCGCCGATATCGGTGCCGTCGTAGCGGACCGTGCCGGAGGTCGGGTCGAGCAGCCGTACCAGGATCCGGCCGAGGGTCGTCTTGCCGCTGCCGCTCTCGCCGACGATACCGAGGGTCTCCCCGGCACGGACGGAGAGGTCGACCCCGTCGACGGCGACGACCCGCCGGGCACCCCGGCCGAACTCCCGCCGCAGTCCGGCGACATCGAGAAGCGGAGGAACTTCGAGGAAGGTGGTGCCGGTGGTGCCGCCAAGGCTCTCCGCCGCCGGGCCCCTGACCACGAGGACGGCTGCGCCCGGCGCACCGGGCGCCCCCGGCGCACCGGACAGCCCCGGCTCACCCGACGCATCCAGCTCACCTGGCTTACCCAATGCTCCCAGCTCGCCCGACGCACCCGACGCCTCGACACCACCCAACGTGCCCAGCTCGCCCGACGCACCCGACGCCTCGACACCACCCAGCTCGCCCGACGCACCCGACGCCTCGACACCACCCAGCCCACCCGGCTCCGCCGACTCCGCCGGGCGCGTCTCACCCCCCGCCCGGCCCACGGCGTCCACCCCGCGCACCGCGTCCACCCGGGGCACCGCCGCCAGCAGATCCCTGGTGTACGGATGGGATGGCACGGTCAGGACATCCGTCACCGGTCCACGCTCCACGGCACGCCCGTCCCGCATCACCACCACCTCGTCGACGCTCTCCGCCGCCACTCCCACATCATGGGTGACCAGCAGCAGCCCCATCCCCGTGGCGGAGCGCAGTTCGTGCAGCAGATCGAGGATCTGGGCCTGCACGGTGACATCGAGCGCGGTCGTCGGCTCGTCGGCGACGAGCAGCCGCGGTTCGCAGGCCAGCGCCATCGCGATGAGCGCGCGCTGGCGCATCCCGCCGCTGAACTCATGCGGCCGGGAGCGGGCGCGCCGGGGCGCGTCCGGGATGCCGACACGGTCGAGCACCTCGACGGCACGGGTCCGGGCGGCCCGCCGGGAGGCACCGGTGTGCACCCGGTAGACCTCGGCGATCTGGTCGCCGACGGCGTAGTAGGGGTCGAGCGCGGAGAGCGGGTCCTGGAAGACCATCGCCGCCACCTTGCCCCGCAGCGCGCGGAGTTCCCTGGTGGTGGCCGCGCCCACCTCCGTACCGCCGACGCGGACGGATCCCGAGATCCGCGCGCCGGTTCCGCGGTGGAGGCCGAGGAGGGCGCCCGCGACGGTGCTCTTGCCGCTGCCGGACTCGCCGACCAGGCCGAGCGCGCGGCCGGGCGCGAGGGTGAGGGAGAGCCCGTCGACGGCACGCGCCCCGCCGGGGAACTCCACCACCAGATCGGTGACCTGGATCAGCGGCTCCCCGTCCGCCCCCGGGCCGGCCCGGCCGGCCGGGGCCGGCTCCCCCACGGACACCCCTCCCCCAGCCGATACCAAGGACCTCAAGGCCCCCGAGGCCCCCGCCACCGGTTCGGTCATGACAGCACCACTCTCCGGTCGGCGGCGGCATAGAGCAGATCCGCGACCACGTTCGCCAGCACCACCGCGGCGCCGATCACCAGCACCACGCCCACCACCACCGGCAGGTCGATCACCTTGACCCCGTCGATCAGGGTCTTGCCGAGCCCGGGGATCCCGAAGAGGGACTCGGTGAGCACCGCCCCGCCGAACATCGTGCCGACGTCCAGCGCGCTGAGCGCGATCACCGGTGGCACGGCCCCCCGCAGCGCGTGCCGCCCGACGAGGGAGCGTTCCCCGACCCCGTACGCCCGGAAGGTACGGATATGGTCCTCGGCGAGCGTCTCCAGGGTGGCGCTCCGGGTGAGGCGGGCGTACTTGGCGGACTCGAAGAAGCCGAGGGTCAGCCAGGGCAGCAGCATGTTCCACGCCCACTGCTCGGGGTTCTCGGTCAGCGGGACATAGCTGGGGAACGGCAGCCAGCGCAGATAGGCGCAGACGACCATGAGCAGCAGCAGTCCGAGGATGAAGACCGGCATTCCGGTGGCGGCCAGGGTGAGCACGGTGAGCAGCCGCTCGGTGATCCCGCCCCGGCGCAGCGCGGAGAGCAGCCCGGTCCCCACCCCGATGACCAGCCAGACCACCATCGCGCCGAGCGCGAGGGAGGCGGTGGCGGGCAGCCGGTCCAGGATCAGCTCGGTGACCTGCTGGTCGGTCTGGTACGAGAGGCCGAGGCAGGGCGCTTCACAGCGGAGGGTTCCGGTGCCGGAGCTGATGTCGCGTCCCAGGAAGAGTCCCCGGAGGAACTGTCCGTACTGGGTGATGACGGACTCATGGAGTCCCAGGCGCTCCCGCACCTGCGCGATCTGCTCCGGGGTGCAGCGGTCACCGCAGGCGAGCCGGGCCGGATCGCCGGGCGCCAGATAGAACAACCCGTACACCAGCACCGACAGCACCAGCAGCACCACGGCCGCGCCACCGAGCCGTCGCAGCACATAGGCCGTCAACGGAGGCCCTCCTTCCGGGTACCGACACGGAGCCTGCTGGCCTCGCGCGGATCGAGGGCGGTCCGGACGGCGTCACCGAGCACGGTGAACGCCAGCACCGTGATGAACAGCAGCCCCGCGGGCAACAGGACATACATCGGGTCCGCCCGGAACCAGGTCTGCGCGGTCGACAGCATCTGCCCCCAGGACGGCGTCGGGGGCGTGACCCCGACGCCGAGGAAGGAGAGCGACGCCTCCACCACGATGTTCACGGGCAGCAGGATCGCCGCGTACGTGATGACCGGCGCGGCCAGCGACGGCAGCAGTTCCCGGCGGGCGACCGTCCAGGGGCCGCGGCCGCTCAGCCGGGCCGCGGCGACGAAGTCCAGCTTCACCAGGCTGAGGGTGTGCGCCCGGACGATCCGGGAGACACCGCCCCAGCCGAGACCGCCGATGATCACCACCAGCAGCAGCGGACGCGGGAAGTCCGGCGGAACGACGGCGGTCAGCGCGATGGCGATGACCAGCATCGGCAGCGCCACCATCACATCGGTGGCGCGGCTGAGGAACGCGTCGAGACGGCGGTGGCCGAGCCCGGCCGCCAGCCCGATGACGACCCCGATGGCGAGCTGGACCAGGGTGGCGCCGACGGCGACCAGCAGGGAGACCCGGGCCCCGTAGAGCAGCCGGGCGAAGAGGTCCCGGCCGGTGCCGGGCTCCACGCCGAGCCAGTGCTCGGCGCTGACCCCGCCGAAGGATCCGTGCGGGACGCCGCCGCGCGCGGAGTCGACGAGATCGTCGTGGTACGTGTACGGATCCTGCCCGGCCAGCTGCGTCAGCAGGGGCGCGGCGAGGGCGAGCAGGAGCAGCAGGCCGAGGAGGCCCGCCGACACCAGCGCGGCGGGGCGGCGGGCGAGCCGCCGCAGCGCGCTGGACGCGGGAGCGCCACTCACCCCCGCGCCGGAACGGGCACCCGTGTCGGAACGCGCGCCCGCCCCGCCTGCGACAGCGCTCACTTGACCGCGACCTGCGAGATGTCGAGCACACCGGTCCAGTCACTGATCACGATGTTCTTGACGTCCTTGCCGTACAGCCGCTTGTAGACGGGGTGGAACAGCGGCACGTCCAGCGCGAGCGCCCCGATCCGCTTGTCGAGCGCGCCCCAGCGCGGAGCGGCGGCCCGCAGATCGGTCAGCTTGTTGATCTCGTCGATCTCCCGGTTGATCGCGGGGTCGTTGAGCTGCGCGTGGTTGTAGTTGGAGCCGTCCTTGACGATCTGCCGTCCGTCGAAGATGGGCGCGAGGAAGGGCGCCCCGGACGGCCAGTCGGCGCCCCAGCGGGAGAGGAAGAAGCCGGGCGCGTCCTTGGCGCTCCAGCGCTTCTCGTTGAAGGCGTTGTTCTCCAGGCCCTGGAGCTTGACCGTGATCCCGGCCTTGGCCAGCGCCTGCTGCACGGCGGTGGCGACCTCGGGGCTGGTCTGCCGGTTCTGGGCGGTGGAGTGGGTCAGGGTGATGGTGAGCTTCTCCTGCCCGGCGGCCTTCAGCAGCTCCTTCGCCTTGGCCGGGTTCCCCGTCTTCCCGGCCGGGAAGTGGTCGTACGGGGTGTGGCCGAACGCCTCCTTCTCCGGCAGGAAGGTCGTCGCGGGCTCGGCGAGCGCGGAGCCGCCCGCCGCGTTGATCACGCTGGTGCGGTTGATGGCGTACGAGATGGCCTGGCGCACCCGGATGTCGTCGAACGGCTTCACCTTCGGGTTGAACGCGAGGTAGTTGACGTATCCGAAGCGCCCGGTGCCGACCCGGGAGGCCAGCTCCTTCTCCCCGGCGGAGCCGCCGATCTGCGCCAGTTCGGCCGGGCCGAGGTTGGTGTCGGTGGTGACGGCGGCGGCGTCGACACCGGAGCCGGTGGAGAGCCGCTGGTTGATCACGGCCGCGTCCAGGCCCGACAGGACGTCGATGCGGTCGGGGTACGCCTTGCGCTCGGCGTCGGTCTTCTCGGACCAGTGCGGGTTGCGCTCCAGGACGAGCCGCTCGCCGTCGCCCTCGTTGCGGACGACCTTGTACGGGCCGGAGGAGACGGGCCGCTCCTCGTACTTCGTCCCGGTGTCCTTGGCCTTGGGGACGGGCGCGAACTGGGTCTGGGTGGCGACGAACGGGAAGTCGCCCTCCGGCTTGCGCAGCTTGAAGACGATCGTCCGGTCGTCAGGGGTGACGATCGAGGCGAGGCCCTGGGGGCTCTTGTAGGGGCCCTGGTAGTCGGCGCCGCCGATCAGCCAGTCACGCAGGAAGGGCGCCCCGCCGGAGAGCTCGGCGGCGAAGGAGCGCTCGATGCCGTACTTGATGTCGGCGCTGGTGATGGGGGTGCCGTCGTCGTACTTCAGCCCCTCCTTGAGGGTGAAGGTCCACTCGGTGGCGTCCTTGTTGGGGCGGCCGGTGTCGGTGGCGAGGTCGGGGACGACCTTGGTGCCCTCGGCCCCGTCCTCCCGGTTGCGGGTGGTGAGGGTGCGGAAGACCAGCGAGGGAACGTTTCCGCCCCCGGAGGTGTAGAGCCGTGCCGGATCGAAGTCGGCGTGCGGCTCGGCGTTGAGCACGGTCAGCGTGCCGCCCTTGCGCGGCGCGCCGTCCTTACCGGCGTCCTTGGCCCCACCGTCCTGGGGACCCGCGCAGGCGGCGACCCCGGACATCACGACCAGGCCGAGAGCTGCCGCCGTCACACGACGGGAGAGGGGGGACAGTTGACGCATCGGAAGTCGACTCCTCGGTGTCGAAAAAGGTACTTATTCGCAGAACTTCGGACAGAAGCAGAAGGACGAAGTCATCCGAGCAGACGGAGTTTGTACGGAAATATCCTCGATGAGGGACCGCCGGCGAGAGAACACCGACACGAGAAAGCCGACACGAGAACACCCCGGGAACACCACAAACCGCGCCCACGGACGACGGACGCCCGGAGCGCGGCGGAAGGAGAGGGGAACGACCTCACGGACACGGAGCGGGCACGACCGGGGGCCCGGCGGAAGAGCCGGAACCGGGGTCAGCACAGAACAGAAGAGTGTCCGCGACGGAAGGGCCGACGCGCGCTCGGGCGGATATCAGCGACAGTGCACGTCAGCGACGCTGTGCCCGGTCACGCCGATCAGCGCCAGCTCAATGGCGGCGCGTTCGAAGGCGGCGTGGCGGTGTGACATGCGGAGAACAATGAACGACCCCACCGGCCGGTGTCAACGCGGCGTCCGGCGCCCCACCCGGGCACCGGAGCCGCGCCATGCCTCAACTCGCCGGATACGGCCAGGGGTTGGGGCGGCAGGTCACCCCGTCGACACGGAGGGATTTCGTCTGCTGCTGCATCGCGGGCGCGAGCGCGCCCTTGGTCCGGCAGTTCACATGACCGTGACCGAGCCGGTGGCCCACCTCGTGGTTGATGAGCATCTCGCGGTAGGCGTGCATGGCACGCGGGCCGTAGGTCGGCGACCCCTGGGCCCAGCGGTAGGCGTTGACGACCACCCGGTCGGTGGCGGCCGCGTCACAGGAGACATTCCCGATGGAGGTGTCGAGGCCGGATTTGGCACACCAGACATGGGTGGTTCCCGGACTCGCCAGAGTGATGACGAATTCCGGTTCACCGGAGGAAATGCGCTCGAATGTCATCGCCCCGTCATGCGCCCAGCTGCGATCGTCATTGAGGGTCTTCTGGACGGCGGTCGCGAAAAGCGCGCCGTCCATTCCCAGACCTTTCTCTATGTCGACCCGATAGCGGATCTTCCGACCCTGGCCCGGCGCCCGGTCAAAGCCCGGAACCGCCTCGAATTCACCATCGGCGGTCAGCGCGGGATCGATGGGCAGCAACGCGGCCATGCGCTGCTCGTAGGTCGGCGCCGCGGGCGGCCGGACGGTGGCGCCATGGGGCTGCCGGTTGTCGGATCGGGAGGCGGACTCCTCCGCGCCCCGGTCCTCCCCGCTGACGGGCTGGGCCGGACGGGACGCCCCGGCCTCATCGACCTGCCCGGCGACGACGACCGCGAGCACGGCGGTCACGGCCAGACAGGCAACACCGGTCAGGGTGCGGGCCTTGCCCCCGGCGGGACGCGTGGCGCGCTGACGCGAGCCGGGCCGCCCGTCGTCACCGTCGGCGGCACCGGCGTCCAGGTCATCTGCGGGCCCGTCGGGGGACTCCTGCCGAGGGCCGGGTATCCGCGACCCGGTCCCCGCCGAGCGGGGCCGGGGCGCGGTGGGGGCCCCTGCCTCAGTGGCCGCGGGACTCTGGGGTACGGCCGGCATCTGCGCGGTGACGGTGGCCTGTGCCGCCCCGGGGTTCCGGGGCGCTCCGGGAACGGGCGGAACGCCGGGAGCGGGCACGGCGGGCTGCCGCGCCACCGTGGGTGCGGCGCCCCAGCCCCCGCCCGGCTCATGCTGCTCGGGGTGCCCGCCCCGGGTGAACCCACCGGGGCCACCGGAACCGGAGAACCCTCCGGGCCCGTTCTGGGCATGACCGGCGTGACCGGGATGAACGGCGTGACCGGCTCCGGCGTGACCGGGATGGACAGCCCCCGGATGGACGGCACCCGCCTGACCGTGCCCGCCTCCGGAATGGCCGGGCGCACCGCCCTGGGCCTGAGCGGGCATCCCGGGGGCGGACCGCCGCCCCGGAACGCCGTGGTCGGAGACGTGCCCGGGACCGTACTCGCCCGGCCCCGCGCCGTACGCCCCCGGCCCGGGACCGTACCCGGTGCCACCGTCGCCGGTGCCGTACCCGCCAGGACCCGGAGAACGCTCGGCGCCCGCCGCCCTGCGACGGCGCCCGGTACCCGGTCCCCCGGCCTCCCGCTCAGCCGGTTCGTACGGCCCGGATCCCCCCGGTCCATGCCCCGGCGGGGCGGCGGAGGGGACGGAAGGGGCGCCCTCGGCGGGAGTAGGGGCAGGTGCGGGGGCGGGGCCCTTGCGGCTGTGTCGTCCCACGGGACCCGATCAGCTCCTCGCGGCGTCGTCGGTGAGCAGGCCCCGGACGGCCGCCGCGACCTCGTCCGGATACTCCATCATCGCCACGTGCCCGGCGTCCGGGAGCGTCAGCAACCGGGAGTCACGGAAGGCGGCGGCGGCCCGGTTCGCCATGCGGTACCCGACGAGCCGGTCCCGGCCACCGTAGACCAGGAGGGTCGGTGCGAGAACCCGCTCGGCCTGACGCCACAGCCCGTGCTGGCCGCCGAGGGTGTAGGCGTCGACGATGCCGCGCGCGGAGCGGGTCAGCGCGTCCCAGAAATACGGGAGCTGAACCCGGCGCTCCATCTCCTCCACCGCGTGGCGCATGGCGTCCCCGGAGACGCGCCCCGGGTCGCCGTAACAGAGGTCCACCACGCCCCGGGCGCGCCGCTCGGCGGTCCAGTCCCGGCTGAGCCGGGCGAAGAGCGCGGCGGCACCGGGCATCGCGAGCAGCCCGGTGGGCACGGCGGTGCGCTGCACCCGCAGCTCCGGCAGGGCGGGCGAGACGAGGGTGAGGGTACGCACCAGATCGGGACGGACGGCGGCGATCCGGGTGGCGACGGCGCCGCCCAGCGAGTTCCCCAGCAGATGGACGGGGCCGCGTCCGCCCGCGTCGAGCAGCCGGATCACGGCACGGGCATGGCCGGTCACCGAGTAGTTGCCGTCGTCGGGCGGGGGCGAGTCCCCGAAGCCCGGCAGGTCGACCGCCGCGCCGTCGACGGCGTCCGCGAGCAGCGGCATCAGCGCCGACCAGTTCTGGGAGGAGCCGCCGAGGCCGTGCAGATAGAGCGCGGGCGGCAGCCCGGCACGCGTCGGCGGCCGGGAACGGACGGTGAGCGTGAGGCCGGACAGAGCGACCGAGCGCAGTTCCTCACCCTCGGCGACCCGGACGGCCGGGATGCCTCGCTCGCCGTACGCGGTGCTGGTCGCGGCGCGGACTCCCGGCAGCTCGGTCGAAGACATAGCGGCAATGTTACGAGACGATCACACCGCGAACCGTGTGTTCGGCGTCACACATCGCATAGCGCCGGGCTGAGAGAACTCCTACGCTCGAAGAAGAGGCCCGCCACGGGCCCATCCGGCTCACCGGCCACGGCCGCACCGGGAGCCACGGCCGGGGCGGGAACGAGTCCCGAACGAGGGAGCGCGGTGCCGTATGGCCGTCGATGCCACCGGCCCGGAAGCGCCCGACGCGAACGCCGGAGACCGCTACACCGGGTCCACACCCCCCGAGAGGAACGCGGAGAGCTTCGAGGAGAACTTCGCCGCCGACCCCTACCCCAACACCGCCGACTCCGACGACGACGCCGCCGCCGACAGCGCGAACGGCCTCGGCGAGGAAGTCCCCGAGGCCGACGCGGCGGAGCAGCACACGGAAGTGAGCCAGCGCACCGACGACCCCCCGCCCCGGGCCGAGAACACCTCCGCCAACGTGGCGGACGCCCTGGAACAGACGCGTGTCGTCGCCCTGGACGAGGACGACTATCGATGACCTGCCCCTCTTTGCCCCCGAATCGGGAGCTGCCGGGACTGTCCGGTCCATGAAATTCTGCTTCCGCGACGCGCATGGCCGGGTTACCCAAAAGTACGATGGCGGGCGCGGCGCACACCGCGTAAGGAACGAATTTTGGGAGGCGGCGTGACAGCCATCGAGCAGACAGAGGCGACGCGCCCACGAGGCACACGCCTGCCACGCCGAGCCCGCAGGAATCAGCTCCTCGGCGCCGCACAAGAGGTATTCGTGGCCCAGGGTTACCACGCGGCCGCGATGGATGACATCGCCGAGCGGGCCGGAGTGAGCAAACCGGTTCTCTACCAGCACTTCCCCGGCAAACTCGATCTCTATCTCGCCCTGCTCGACCAGCACTGCGAGGCCCTGCTCCAGGGCGTGCGCACCGCCCTCGCGTCGACCCACGACAACAAGCAGCGGGTCGCGGCGACCATGGACGCCTACTTCGCCTACGTCGAGGAGGAGGGCGGCGCGTTCCGGCTGGTCTTCGAATCCGACCTGACCAACGAACCCGCCGTACGGGAACGGGTGGAACGGGTCTCCCTCCAGTGCGCCGAGGCGATCTCGGACGTCATCGCCGAGGACACGGGCCTGTCCAAGGAGGAATCCATGCTGCTGGCCGTGGGCCTCGGCGGAGTCTCCCAGGTGGTGGCCCGCTACTGGCTCGCCAGCGACTCCGGGATCCCCCGCGACACGGCAGTCCACCTGCTGACCTCCCTCGCCTGGCGCGGTATCGCGGGCTTCCCGCTGCACGGCACCGACCACCAGCCCGACCAGCGCTGACCCCGGCCGGAGGACCCGGCGGCCCCCTGTTCGCTCCTGGCGTTCCCCCAGGCCACCGTCGGGCCCTCTGACCGGGCTAGTGTGTGCGGGGTACGGCGCGGCTGGCCGCGCAACGCTGACCGTTCGGAGGGACACGGCCGTGGAGGTCAAGATCGGCGTGCTGCACACGCCGCGGGAGATCGTTCTGGAGAGCGGACAGTCCGCCGAGGAAGTCGAGCGCGCGGTGGAGGAGGCCCTGGCCGGCAAGGCCCAGCTCCTCTCCCTGACGGACGACAAGGGCCGCAAGGTCCTCGTCCCCGCGGACCGGATCGCCTACATCGAAATCGGCGAACCGGCCACCCGCCGCGTCGGCTTCGGAGCTGTTTAGTTTTTTGCGGTTCGTTCTCCCCCAGGCGGAGCCTGGGGGAGAGATTCTCAGACGCGCCCCTTTGGCTCAGAACCGACCTCGGGTAGAGCGAGCCCTCACACGGAGCTACTCACCGGCAGAGCCCCATGAGCGAACCCGGTGGCCAAACTCCCACGGGAAATCCGGGGGCGGGCGCCCTTCGCGTGTCGACAACGGGTCACGGCCCCACCGACCGCAACCACCGCAGCCGGGGGTCAGGGGGCACGTTCGGGGGGTGCAGGGTCGCCCCCGCAGGGAGTGGCGGAGATCCAGGTCTCACGAGACCGACGACGCCTCGTCCGCCGCTCACGAGGAGGTGAGCCCGGAGGCCACCGAACCCCGCAGACAGAAGACAGCGGCAGCGACAGACAGCGCACCCGCCACACGGACGGCGGCGGCAGCGACAGACAGCGCACCCGCCACACGGACGGCGGCGGCAACGACAGACACCGCACCCGCAGCCCGCGGACCGCACACCACACGAGCGACGCACAGCGAACCCGGCCGCCCCCGGGCGCATCGGCACATCAGCGCCACCCCCCTCCAGCCGCTCTCGACAGCGCGCCACGCGACCCCGCAGCCCCCCTCAAGAGGCCCACGCGGCGGCCCCGCGACGAGGGTTGTGTTCTGAGGGCGACGGGTAGTTACGGGCTACGACCCGCCCCCGATCCGATGTGCGCGAGGTGATCAGCAGTGCTGTGGGAAGCCCTCGGTTCCGTCCTGGTCGGCCTCGCCCTCGCGTGGGGTGCCGACCGCCGTCTCACGGACCGGCTGCCGGGACGCCGGGTGGTCCTGCTCACCGGCCCGCTCGGAGCGCTCTTCGGGGCCTGGGTGACACACGCGGCGCTGGGGCCCGGCCATCTGGCGGGGACCCTGATCGGGGCGGCGCTGATCGGGACGGTTCTGCTCTCGCTGCTGCTCCGGCCGTCGACCCGGGCGCTGCGCCGGGCGTTCCCTCTCTGACCCGCCACCCCTTCTGACCTGCGCCCGGCGACCCGCCCCCGTGCCCGCCCGGTGGCGGGACACAGGGGGCTACCGGCCCCGGTAGCCACAGGCGCGGTCCTCAGGCGGCGAGGCCCAGGGCCGCCATCCGCTTGGTGTGGGCCTTGGTGATGCGGGTGAACATCTCACCGACCGCCGCCAGATCGAACCCGCCCGCGACGCCGCCGACGAGCATCGTGGAGAGCGCGTCACGCTCCGCCACGACCCGCTGGGCCTGGGAGAGCGCCTCCCCCATCAGCCGTCGCGCCCAGAGCGCCAGCCGTCCGCCGACCCGGGGGTCGGCCTCGATCGCGGCCCGCACCTTCTCCACGGCGAAGTCGCCGTGGCCGGTGTCGTTGAGGACCCCGATGACCAGGGCCCGGGTGTCGGAGTCCAGCCGGGCCGCGACCTCCCGGTAGAAGTCCTGGGCGATCGAGTCACCGACGTACGCCTTGACCAGGCCCTCCAGCCAGTCGGACGGGGCGGTCTGGCGGTGCCAGTCGTCCAGTGGCTGGGCGAAGGGCTCCATCGCGGCGGTCGGGTCGACCTCGATCGCCGCCAGCCGGTCGCGCAACCGCTCGAAGTGGTGGAACTCGGCGGAGGCCATCTTCGCCAGCTCCGCCTTGTCTCCGACGCTGGGGGCGAGCTTGGCGTCCTCGGCGAGCCGCTCGAAGGCCGCCAGCTCGCCGTAGGCCAGCGCCCCGAGCAGGTCCACGACGGCCGCGCGGTACTGGGGGTCGGCGGACGCGGCGGTCCAGTCCATGGCCGCGATACCGGTGGGTTCGGCGGCGTCGTGTTCGGTGGCGTCGCCGGTGTGTCCGGCGGCGTTGTCAGGCGTCTCCATGCAGCGCACAATAGCCCGCTGCCCGGCCCCGCTCAGGGCACGGGAGGCCCGGTCCCGGCGGCTCCCGGCGCCACGCGGACGCCCTGGGCCTCCACTGGGCCTCTCCGGGGAGTAGTCAGGGCCCTTCGGTTGCTTCTCCCGGAGATCTCCGGAAGGCTCCGGCGAAGATCTCCGGCGGCTCTCATGAGGGCGCCTAGTCGATCTCCGTCAGGACCTTCCCGGGAATTCGCCCAACACACATGCGCGAATCCGGGGTACAGTGGTAATGCGCCCGGCGAGTTTTTTGCGATTCTCGGTGGGCGATCACCGTGTTTGACTGAGGGATTCATTCCTTCCGAACCCCCATGAGGATGCCCGGTCGGTGGCACGATCGGCTCCGACCCGACCGCCCTCCGTGCGGGCCGCGCTCATGTGCGACCGCAGAAGAGGGGCCCCCTCAGCGGCGAGAGCGCTAGAGCGACGGCAGTGGTCCCGCACGGCCATCCCACGGCCGGTCACCCCACGGCCGGTCCGTGTACATGTTGCGGTACGACCCCCGCGTTCGCCTCGCGCCGCGTCTCACAGAAGAGGCAACACCCTGACTACGCAGATTACGACTTTCCGGGATCTGGGCATTCTGGCCGAGACGGCGGAAGCACTCGAAGCCGTCGGCATCGTGAACCCGTTCCCCATCCAGGAGATGACGCTCCCCGTCGCGCTCTCCGGCACCGATGTGATCGGCCAGGCCAAGACCGGCACGGGCAAGACGCTCGGTTTCGGCCTTCCGCTGCTGGAGCGCGTCACCGTCCCCGCCGATGTCGAGGCGGGCCGCGCCGAGCCCTCGGAGCTCACCGACTCCCCGCAGGCGCTCGTCGTCGTTCCCACCCGTGAGCTGTGCACGCAGGTCACCAATGACCTGCTCACCGCGGGCAAGGTACGGAATGTGCGCGTGCTGGCGATCTACGGCGGCCGGGCCTACGAGCCCCAGGTCGAGGCGTTGCGTAAGGGCGTCGACGTGATCGTCGGCACCCCTGGGCGTCTGCTCGACCTCGCCGGTCAGCGCAAGCTGGACCTCTCCAAGGTGCGCGCGCTGGTGCTCGACGAGGCCGACGAGATGCTCGACCTGGGCTTCCTGCCGGATGTCGAGAAGATCATCCAGCAGCTGCCGGCCCGTCGGCAGACGATGCTCTTCTCGGCGACCATGCCGGGCGCGGTCATCGGCCTGGCCCGTCGCTATATGTCGCAGCCCACGCACATCCGCGCCACCGCGCCGGACGACGAGGGCGCGACGGTCGCCAACATCACCCAGCGGGTCTACCGCGCCCACTCCATGGACAAGCCGGAGATGGTCTCCCGCATCCTCCAGGCGCGCGGCCGCGGCCTGGCGATGATCTTCTGCCGGACCAAGCGGACGGCGGCGGACATCGCCGAGCAGCTCGCCCGCCGGGGCTTCGCCTCGGGCGCCGTCCACGGCGACCTGGGCCAGGGCGCCCGTGAGCAGGCGCTGCGGGCGTTCCGCAACGGCAAGGTGGACGTGCTCGTCTGCACCGACGTCGCCGCGCGCGGCATCGACGTCGAGGGCGTGACGCACGTCATCAACTACCAGTCGCCGGAGGACGAGAAGACCTACCTCCACCGCATCGGCCGCACCGGGCGCGCGGGCGCCTCGGGCACGGCGGTGACGCTGGTGGACTGGGATGACATCCCCCGCTGGCAGCTGATCAACAAGGCGCTCGACCTGGGCTTCCCCGAGCCGGTGGAGACGTACTCCACCTCTCCGCACCTCTTCGAGGAGCTGGAGATCCCCGAGGGCACCAAGGGCGTGCTGCCGCGTGCCGAGCGCACCCGCGCCGGTCTGGCGGCGGAGGAGGTAGAGGACCTGGGCGAGACGGGCGGCCGCGGCCGTCGTTCGGCCAAGGTCGTCGAGGAGCGCCCGGTCCGGACCCGTACCCCGCGTCAGCGCAGGCGTACGCGGGGCGGTCTGGCGGCCGACGGGACGACCGAGGAAGGCGCCGTGACCGCGGTGACCACCGAATCCGCGAGCTCCGTCGCGACGGCGCCGACCGGCGAGGCGGCGGCCACCGAGCCGCGCACCCCGCGTCGTCGCCGCCGTACGCGGTCGGGCGCGGCGGACTCCGCCGTGGCCACCGTGACCGCGACCGCTCCGGTGACGGAGGCCGTGGCGCCGGTGACCGAGGCTGTGACGCCGGTGGCGGAGGAGACGGAGGAGTCGGCGAAGCCCCGTCGTCGCCGTACCCGTACGGTGAAGTCCACCGCGACGGTCGCACCGCAGGTCGCGGACACCGTGACGGCACCCGCCGAGACGGTCCAGGCCCTGACCGACACCGCCGAGACCGCCGAGGTCAAGCCGCGCCGCACCCGGACCCGCAAGGCGACCGCCGCGGCGGAGACCACCGCCACGGCACCCGCCGAGAGCGTCAAGGTCCCGGCCGAGAGCGCCGAGACCGCCGAGGTCAAGCCCCGCCGCACCCGGACCCGCAAGGCCGTGGCGGCCGAGGCGGGCGCCGCGCCCGCCGAGGTGACCGCCGCGGTTCCGGCCGAGGCCGCCGAGACCGCCGAGGTCAAGCCGCGGCGCACGCGCGCCCGCAAGACCGCGGCCGCGCCGGAGACCACCGCGACGGCGACCGAGGCCGCCGCGGAGGTCAAACCCCGCCGTACGCGGACTCGCAAGGCCGCGCAGTCGGAGTCCTGACCGGACCACCGACCGCCGCTTCCGGGCCCGGCTCCTCTCTCCGAGAGGGGCCGGGCCCTCGGCGTTTCCGCGGGATCGGTCCGGGTCAGGGGGCGGGGGCCGGTGGTGCGGGGGTCACTCCCCAGGCCGTGCCGGGCACCGCCCATGCCGCCCGGCACGGATGGGGTGCCTCCGTGCCGCCGGGTACCGGGGGAATCGGCGACCGGCGCCCCCGCGGGGGCCACCCCGGGCCGCCAGGCCCGGAGGCGGGGTCAAGCCCCACCCGAGCCCCCAGGCCCGGCGGTGGAGGAGGCCAGGTCACGCGAGCCCGCACGATCCGTCGGAGGCGCGCTCGGGCCCGGCGCAGGGGCCGCTCTCCTGGCCCCGCTCCTGGGGACCGCCGGGGCCACGGGCGCTAGCCTCACTTCCATGAGCCGTCCGCCGACCTTCACCCCGCCGCCCTGCGCCCGCGCCACGACCCTGCGCACCGAACGCGGTGACTTCGCCGTCCTGGACGCGCGGCCCGAGGGCCCGGTCACCGCGACCGCGCTGCTGCTGCCCGGATTCACCGGCAGCAAGGAGGACTTCATCGCGATGCTCAAGCCGCTGACCGACTCCGGCTACCGGGCGGTCGCGATCGACGGCCGGGGGCAGTACGAGACACCGGGGCCCGACAGTCCCGGCGCCTACACCCAGGACGCCCTCGCCCGCGATGTGCTGGCCCAGGCCGCGGCGGTCGACGCGGGGCCGGTGCATCTGCTGGGGCACTCGCTCGGCGGGCAGATCTCGCGGGCCGCCGTGCTGCTGGACCCGGAGCCGTTCCGGACGCTGACACTGCTCTCCTCCGGCCCGGCCAGGGTCACCCTGGACCAGCGGGAGAAGGTTCGGCTGCTCAGCGACGCGCTCTCGGTGATGGGGATGGACCAGGTGTGGGACGCCATGAAGGCGCTGGACCCGCCGGAGGAGGCGGAGACCGACGGCGCCGGGCTGCGCGCCCGCTGGCTGCGCCACCATCCGCTCCAGCTCACCACCACCGGCCACCAGCTCACGGTCGAGCCGGACCGGGTGGAGGAGTTGGCGGCCCTGCGCGCGCTGCCCAAGCATGTGGTGAGCGGGGAGCGGGACGACACGTGGCCGCTGCCGCTGCTGGACGCGATGGCGGAGCGGCTCGGTGCGGACCGTACGGTGATCGCGGGTGCGGAGCACTCTCCGAACACCGACCGTCCGGTGAAGACCTCCGCGGCGGTGTCGGCGTTCTGGGACCGCCACTGACTCTCCAGGCCGGCGGCCCTCAGAACTGTCCCTGGAGATGCCCCCAGAACCCGTCCCGCAGCGCCCGTCGCAGCACCGCGTGCCCCCGCAGGGAGCGCTGGAGCAGCCGCTCGGCCTCGATCAGCAGATCCTGGTCGACCGGTCCGGGCAGATAGGGGTGGCCGGGCAGGAGTTCGGCCATGGCCTCACGGCCGCGTTCGCCGAGCCAGGTGGCCGCGATCCGGGCTCCCACGAAACGGACCTCGTCCCGTGAGGGAGGCGGTCCGGCGGCCGCGCCCTCGCGCTCGAACTCCGGGTACTCGTACATCGTCACCGGGCGCCGGGTGACATAGGGGCGGCAGAAGTCGAGGTCGAAGACGCGCTGGCTGTCGACCTCCCAGAGCAGGGGCTGCGCCTGGTTCCGGCCTTCGCCGGCCTCGATGCCCCACAGATGGACCCGGGCTCCATAGCCCTGGGCCGCCTCGACCGCCGAGACCAGGTCCTCGTCGCCGCCGACGAGGGCCGCGTCGCTGATGGCGCGGTGCCGGGCGAGGGATTCGAGGTCGGTACGGATCAGGGAGTCGACGCCCTTCTGCTGGTTGTTGGCGTTGAGGTTGCCCAGGCGCACCTTGACGTCGGGGAGGTCGGCGATGGCCTGCTGCTCGGGGGTGTGGATCCGGCGCCGGGCGCCGTCGTACCAGTAGACGCGGAGCAGTCTGCTGTCGGCGAAGATCGTGCGGGCGGTGTCGATGAACGCCTCGATGATCCCCTCGGCGTCGAGGTCGAAGGAGCGCCGGTCCTCGGTGCCCGCGACGAGCAGACCGGCGGCGGCGTGGAGATAGCCCGCGTCCACGAAGATCGCGTGGGTGGAGGGGGTCTTGGAGACTTCGGCGAGCATCCGCCGGAGCAGTGCGTTGGTGGCCTCCAGCCGGGCGTCGAGGGACATGGCGACGGCCGCGTCGGGGGTCTGGAGCTGCGCTGGGGTTTCGGTGTCGTTCATACGCCGACCATTGTCAGGGAGCCCACGGTGGCCCGCCAGTATTTAGCCAAGCGAAGATTTTCCTTAGTGTAGGGAATGTTTGCATGGGCCACGCCTGTTACAGAGTGAGGACAGCAGTTCTCCGAACAGGAGGATCAGACGAAGGGAGAAGCCGTGCGCTTCGAGATCATGCGCCTGGACGACACCGACGGCACCGCCGTCGAGAGCACCGTCGTGGACGCCGCCTCCGTCAACCGGATCGTTCAGCAGGCGGCGGCCATCGGTGAGCGCCTCTACATCCGCCCGGCCGAACCCCCCGCCGCGTAACCCGCCAGACGCGCCGCGCCCCCGTACGGACCGTTCCGTACGGGGGCGCGGCGCGTCAGCCCGTCAGCGTATGGCTCAGCCGCCGCGGACGACCTGGGTGACACCGTTGATGATCTGCTGGACGGCGATGGCGGAGAGCATCATGCCCGCCAGCCGGGTGACCAGCACCACACCGCCGTCCTTGATGACCCGGATGATCAGCAGCGAGTAGCGCATGGTCAGCCAGAGGACGATATGCATCGCCACGATCGCGCCCCAGACGGCCGTCTGCTGCGCGGCGCTGTCGGCGTTCTGGACGGCGAGGATCACCGACACGATCGCGCCGGGCCCGGCCAGCAGCGGCATGCCCAGCGGCACCAGCGCCACATTGACGTCCTTGGTCTGCTTGGGCTCGTCCGTCTTGCCGGTCAGCAGGTCGAGCGCGATCAGCAGGAGCAGCAGACCGCCCGCGATCATCAGCGCGGGGACGGACACATGGAGGTAGTCCAGGATCTGCTGGCCCACGAGACCGAAGAGGGTGATCACGCCGAAGGCGACCGCCACCGCCTGCCAGGCCATCCGGCGCTGGATCTTGGCAGGGCGCCCGGAGGTCAGGGCGAGGAAGATCGGCGTGATCCCGGGCGGATCCATGATCACGAACAGGGTGAGGAAGAGCGAGCCGAAGACGGCGAGGTCGAACACGATGAGCCTTGCGGGAGAGGTGAGCTGAGGGAGGTCGGCACGCACGCGCCCCGTCGGACACGACGGGACCGGGCTCCGATGAGAAACGGCGGAGAAGCGGCGGGAAAGCCTAGGCGGAGAGGGGTCCACCGGCGCCGGGCACCGGGAAGGCCCCGGTGGCGCGTCGGGTGATCTCGCCGTAGATCTCCGGGTCGGTGGTGTACTCACCGAGCCGGACGTCCTTGCGTCCGCCGTGGTAGTCGCTGGAGCCGGTCGTGAGCAGCCCCAGGTCGGCGGCGAGGGCCCGCAGCCGCTCGCGGGTGGGCCCGTCGTGGTCCATGTGGTCGACCTCGATGCCGTCGAGCCCGGCGGCGGCCAGTTCCGCGATGGCGGAGTCGGGCACCGTGCGCCCGCGCTTGGCGGCGCCCGGGTGGGCGAAGACGGCGACCCCGCCCGCGGCCTTGATCAGCCGGACGGCGGTGAAGGGGTCGAGTTCGTGCTTGTGGACATGGGCGCGGCCGCCGTCGGCGATCCACTCGGGCGTGAAGGCGTCCGAGACGCTCGCCACGATGCCCAGCTCCACCATCGCGGTGGCGATATGCGGTCGTCCCACCGAGCCGTCCCCGGCGATGGCGGCCACCCGTTCCCAGGTGACCGGGGCGCCCAGCTCGCGCAGCTTGTCGACCATGGCGCGGGCGCGCGGCACCCGGTCGTCCCGCAGCAGCTCACGCTCACGCAGCAGCTCGGGCTCGGCGGGGTCGAAGAGGTAGCCGAGGAGATGGAGGCTGATCCCCTCGTACGCGCAGGAGAACTCGGCTCCGGTGACCAGCGTCAGCCCGGTCCCGGGGAGCGCGGCGAGCGCCTCGGCATGGCCGCGGGTGGTGTCGTGGTCGGTGAGCGCGACGACGTCCAGTCCGGCGGCGGCGGCGTTGCGTACCAGCTCGGCGGGGGTGTCCGTACCGTCCGACGCCGTGGAGTGGGTGTGCAGGTCGATGCGCACGAACTGACTCCCGGCGTGAGGGGTGGACAGAGGACGGCCAAGTGTATCCGGCACCGACCCGGCGCGACGACGGCGGCCGTCCGGGTACGGGCCCCCGCGCCCCGCGCCACCAGCGGTGATGCGACCCGCCTCGCCCAGGCCATACGAAAACGTACAGGGCCGTGCAGGGCCGTAACCGGGCTCCCGGCGCGGGCCGCGGACCCGTGACGGGACCGGCGCTCTACGAGAGCAGCCTCGGCGACAGCGCCCCGCACGGCACCAGCTCGACCTCCGCGCCCGCGTCCCGCAGATCGGTGAGAACCAGTTCGTCGTACATCAGCAGCCCCGACCGCTCCGGCCAGACGATCGCCCACAGCCAGAGCCCCCGGGCCTCCCCCGCGAAGACCGCCCGGTCGTCCGGAGCGGCGGTGATATGCCAGAGCGGGGTGGGACGTCCGGCCGCGAGCATCTTGACCTGCGGCGGCCGGGAGGGCTGGATATGCGGTCCCGGGTCGGGGCCGTCCACCCCGGCGAACCGCGCGCCGAGCCCGACGCCCATCTCCTCGGCGATCAGCAGCAGTTCACCGATGCCGCCGAGCGGCCCGGGGCCCGAACAGGTGACGGCGGTGGCCCGCCCGCCGCTGCGGTCGTCCCCCGCGTACGCCACCCCGGTGAAGAGCCAGCCGACCGGCAGCGGCCAGGGCATCCACACCGGCACCTGGGCCCGGTGCACCACCACACCGAGGGCTTCCACACTGGGCGGGATCACGGGCTGGAGGGGCTGGATGGCCCCGTGAACATCACACTGCCAGGAGTCGGCGAAGAGTCCGGGCGCCCTGACCCGGCCACCGCACTTCGGGCAACTGGGTTCGCCCCTCATAGCGCTCCACGGTCCTATCCGTCTGTCGTCGCGTCAAGGACGATCACCCGTCCGGCGTGTGCGCCGGAGCGCGGCGGTACCGGAGGGCGGGCGCCCGTCCCCGTCGGACGCGGGGAGGTCAACCGGGGAAGTTCCTCAACATAGCGCCGTCCGCCCGGTGCGCGCGCCCGGCGGCGGCCGGGGCGCTCCGGCGGGGCGCTGTGGACGGTGATCCGGTACGAGGGCGGGGCGAGCGCGGTGTCTGGGTGCCGGGGGCCGGGGGCCGGAGGAACCCGTACCCGGACGGTGTCAGCCCGGGTCGAGGGGGACCGAGGTGCGGCGGGGGTCGCGCAGATCCGTGCCCGCGGCCAGCCAGCGTTCCTGGAGCGCCCGCGCGCCGTGGACCCGCTTCCAGGCGCTCTCGTTGGGCGTCATCGGCAGCAGCGGGAGGAACCGGACCGGGTCCTTGGGGGCGTCCAGTTCCAGGTCCTCGACCAGTCCGCCCGGCTCTCCCACCAGGACCGAGGTGAAGGGCGCCGCGGGCCACAGCGGCGCCCCGGTGTCCAGGGAGGCGCCCGGTGTCACCACGACGCCCTCGACCTGGGGGGAGGCCGCGAGGACCGCGAGCGGTCTGAGGACCTGGTCGGTGTCGGCCAGTCCGCCCCGTACGGACAGGACCAGTTCGGCGCGCGGGCCGCGGACCGGGTCGGCGAGGGCGGCGGTGGGATCGGCCATGGGGCCGGCGGACATGCCGAGGGTCGCGTATCGGACAACGTCACCGCCGTCCTCCGTACCCCCACGAAAGCGGAGGACCTCGATCCGGTCCGTACCGAGGAAGGTCACGGAGGCCCGGGCGTCCGGTTCGCCGAGCGCCGTACGCAAACGGGCCTCGACCAGAGCGAGAACTTCTGCCATCCCGCGAGCATAAAACGCTCATCACGCGGGCAAGCACAGGGATTGATCTCCAGTCGGCTGATACTCTTGGCCGCTGGTCGGGATTGCGTGCGAGAAGCACGAGGCGGCGGCGCGGTAGAGCGTCGGCGGCCGGTCCCGGCCCACGTAGTCCCTCACGGGGGACCGGCCGGAGGAGGTGGGGTCCACGGTGGATCGAAGTCGACCGTGCAGTACCAGCCGCTCTTCCGTACCGCCTCGCTCCCGGTGAACTGAGGGCCTCCTCACCGAGTGACCCCCGGGGTTCCTCTCTCCCCGGCACCGTCCGAGCACGGCACATCGCATGACGGAAGGGCACGTCCCCTCGTCTGTCCGTAGCGAACGCCGTCACCGCACGCCGGGTACCGCCCGCTCTGTGGACGTCAGCGCACGTCCTCATTCCGGGCTGTGCCGTGCCGCGCCCCGACGGCCTCTCCGTGAAGGAGTCAGCCATGTCGATGATCCGTGACCTCCGCGCCGTAGTCCGCCCGTCGCTGCGCAAGAGCAGCGCGCCCTACCCCGCCTACGGCGCGACCCACACCCCCCACGACCCCTCAGCCTCCAGCGCCATCGTGGACTGCGCGGTCTACCGCGACGGCCGGCGCCTGGAGAGCGAGACCACCCACTCCCCCCGTGAGGCGATGCTCCGGGTGCGGGAGGGCGGCGGCTTCGCCTGGATCGGGCTGCACGAGCCCACCGAGGAGGAGTTCGCCGGGATCGCCGCCGAGTTCGGGCTGCACCCGCTCGCCGTCGAGGACGCCGTCCACGCCCATCAGCGGCCCAAGCTGGAGCGGTACGACGACACCCTCTTCACCGTCTTCAAGACGGTCCACTACGTCGAGCACGCCGAACTCACCGCCACCAGCGAGGTGGTGGAGACCGGCGAGGTGATGTGCTTCACCGGCCGGGACTTCGTGATCACCGTCCGGCACGGCGGCAAGGGCTCCCTGCGCGCCCTGCGGCACGGGCTCCAGAAGGACGCCGAACTGCTGGCGAAGGGCCCCTCGGCGGTCCTCCACGCCATCGCCGACCATGTCGTCGACGGCTACATCGCGGTCGCCGCCGCCGTCCAGGACGACATCGACGAGGTCGAGATCGATGTCTTCTCCGCCCCCGCCAAGGGCGGCAAGCGCGGCAGCGACCCCGGCCGGATCTACCAGCTCAAGCGGGAGGTGCTGGAGTTCAAGCGGGCGGTCACCCCGCTGCTGCGGCCGATGCAGCTGCTGAGCGAGCGGCCGATGCGGCTGATCGACCCGGACATCCAGAAGTACTTCCGCGATGTCGCCGACCACCTCGCCCGGGTCCAGGAGGAGGTCCTCGGCTTCGACGAGCTGCTGAACTCCATCCTCCAGGCCAATCTCGCGCAGGCGACGGTGGCGCAGAACGAGGACATGCGCAAGATCACCTCCTGGGCGGCGATCATCGCCGTCCCGACGGCGGTCTGCGGGATCTACGGCATGAACTTCGACTACATGCCGGAGCTGGGGTGGAAGTACGGATACCCCATGGTGCTCACCGCCATCGGCGTCATCTGCTTCAGCATCCACCGCATGCTCAAGCGCAACGGCTGGCTGTAGGTTCCGGCGGCTCACGGGCGGCCGCTGGGGCGCTTCGGAGAGCGGCTTCAGGGCGGCTTCAGGGCGGCTTCCCGGCGGCGAGGGCCCGTCCCGGCGGCGGCCTTCCGCGGGCCGCTCCGGTGATCACCGTCGGTGCCCCCCGGTGGCCATGGGCGTCGTCGGTCGCCTCACTGATCGCGCGTTCCGTCTCCGGCCCCGGGCCCGGAGGGACAGTCCCGGGGCCCGGAGAGGCCACCCCTCGGGCCGGGAGAGACCGCCCCAGGCCCGTCTTGGGTCCCACCGCTCACACCCCGGGCCCTCCTTTGGTCCGTCCCGCGCGTCCGCGGATTCATCCGTACGTCATCCATCGGCGACCTTCGGCCGACGGCGGACCGGTCCCGTCCGCACCAGAGTGGGCACCGCCGGAGGCCGGACCCGGCACAGACCCGAGGGAACGGAACGGCGACGGAGGGGCATGGACCATGATCAAGCTGGAGATGAGCAGGGCCGGATTCCTGGCGGCGGCCGGGGCGGCGGGGGCCGCCGCCCTCGGGGCCGGGGTCGTCGCCGCCCCGGCCGCCACGGCGCTCGCCCCCGGACCGGAGCGGGGACACGGCGGCCGGGGGGTCCGCTACCGGGGGGTCTGCTACACCCTGGTCGACGGCGAGAGCCCCGGCACGGCGTGGAGCGCCCGGCGCATGCGGCACGATGTCCGCGCCATCGCCCGCGAACTGCGCGCCAACTCGGTCAAGGTGACCGGTGACGGTGTGGAGCGGCTCGCGTCCACCGCCTCCGAGGCGGCCGAACACCAGCTGCATATCTGGCTGGAACCCACTCTGACGGACCGGCCGCAGCGGGAGACCCTCGACCATCTCGCCGAGATCGGCCGCCGTGCCGAGCGGCTCCGCCGGCAGGGCGCGAACGTCGAACTGAGCGTGGGCTGCGAGTTCTGGCTGCTGGTCCCCGGCATCGTGCCGGGCGCCACCGTGCTGGACCGGATCAAGACGCTCCAGGACGGCACCTTCGACCCGGTCGATATGCAGCGCAAGCTCGACGACTTCACCGCGCGGGCGGCGGCCGTCGGCCGGGCTGTCTTCCGGGGGCGGCTGAGCTACGCCGCCGCCCAGCACGACGAGGTGGACTGGCGGCTCTTCGACATCGTCGGCATCGACTACTACTCGTTCTTCGCCGACCCCGGGCGGTACGCCGATGAGCTGCGGCGCTTCCAGCGCTGGGGAAAGCCGCTGGCGATCACGGAATTCGGGACGTGTACGTACGAAGGGGCGGCGGCGGCGGGCGGCATGGGCTGGGCGGTGGTCGACTACGACAAGCGGCCGTACGAGATCATCGGCGACCTCGTCCGCGACGAGCGGGCCCAGGCCGCCTATCTGACCCAGGTGTTCGGGGTCTTCGAGCGGATGGGGCTGTACGCGGCGATGGCCTTCGAGTTCCTGACGGCGGACGCCATCCACCGGCCCGACTCCCCCCGCCATGACATCGACATGGCGAGCTACGCGCTGGTGAAGCCGCTCAGAAACGACCCGGCCGACCCGGCCTCGGACTGGCACTGGGAACCGAAGGAGGCGTTCCACGCGCTGGCGTCGCGGTACGGGGCGTATGACCGGCGCGCGGCCCGCTGAGACGGACGGCGGCGGCTGGACCGCACGGCCCCGGACAGACCCCCACGAGGGGGAGGGAACGCTGTGCGCGGGTCGGTAGGCTGCGGGCATGACGGAACAGCTACTCGGCCAGGCCCTCGTCGAAGAGGCCACCAAGAAGTCCGGGCTGATCTGGGTCCGGGGCGACGGCCCCGAGCGGGCGCTCTGGCACGCCTGGCACGACGGCGCGGCCTACCTCGTCGGCGACGGCCCCGGCGAGCAGCCGCTGCCCGGTCTCACCGACGGCGGCACCGCCCGGGTGACCGTGCGCAGCAAGGACAAGGGCGGGCGGCTGGTCGCCTGGACGGCCCGGGTCAGCGCGGTGGCGCCGGACAGCGAGCCCTGGGAGGCCGTCACCACCGAGCTGAAGGGCAAGCGGCTGAACGCCGTGGACGCCGAGCGGATGGTGGAGCGCTGGTCCCGTGAGTGCCGGGTGCTGCGGCTCACCCCCGAGTCCTCGACGACCGAGCTGCCGACGTCCTCGCTGGCGGCTCCGCCGCCCGCCACCCCGGCGACCACGCGCCACCCGATCCCGGCGGCACTGCCCCGGCTGCTGCTGGGCCGCGGCAGGAAGCGGTCCTCGAAGCGTCACGCGTAGTACGGGGGAGATGTCACGCGCGGTACGGGGGAGGGGGAGCCGCGCACCCATGGGTGC
>NZ_JBHVHF010000057.1:0-32829 GCF_042800315.1 Streptomyces sp. NPDC057638 | reverse complement strand
CCCCCTCCACGGGGGGTGCCGCCCTTCGCCGTTACCCGGGTGCGTGTTACCGCACGTCGACGTAGTCGCCCGTCGCCACCGAGTCGAAGCGGGCCGTGTCCTGGGTGCCCGCGTAGTAGCGGATGATCCAGGTCCCGTCCCGTTGGGCCGTGGTGGTGAAGGAGGCGCGGCCCACCGCGTCGGTGGTGTCGTAGCCGACGCGGGACCAGGTGGTGGAGCCGTTGGGCAGGAACCAGAGCTGGACCCGCTTGTCGGGCAGGGCCTTCCAGGTGGTGCCGGTCTTCTCCCCGGCGATGCCGGTGACCGTGAGGGTCGCGCCCTTGCGGACCGGTTCGGGGGTGGCGTTGACCGAGGCGATCCGGGTCTCGGCGCGATGCAGCGCGACGGTCGTGCCCACCGTGTCCGTGTAGTGGTCGCCGCCCGCGTGGCGGACCCGGAAATGGCCGCCGGCGGGGGCCTTCCCGGTGACGGTGAAGGGCAGGCCGTAGGCCCACATCTCCTTCCTGGTGGTGCTGAGGGTCTTCCAGCCCGTGGTGCCGTTGGCCGAGTGCTCCAGCAGCAGCGGGAACGGATGGTCGCGGTGGAGCGGCGACGGGTAGCGCGGGCCGAACGTGCCGGTGAGGGTGACCGTACGGTCCGCGCCGAGGGTGCCCGTCACGCCGTCGATCCGGGCCTCCGAGGGGTGTGCCAGCGGCTTCGCCGTGCTCTCGCCCGTGAGGTAGGGGCTGGTGACCCGTGCCGTGAAGCCCTGGAACCGGGGGTCGGAGACACCGGGCAGGGTGGCGGTGAAGCGGCCCTCGGCGTCGGTGGTGACGGTGGAGCCGGGAACGGGTTCGGTGTCCCAGTCCGGGTAGGGGCGCTCCCGTACCAGTTCGACCCGGAGTTCGACCCCGGCGGCCGGGGCGTCGCCGAAGCGGGCCTGGCCGGTGACGGTGGCCTTCTCACCGGGCCGCACCCGGGTCCGGTCGGCGTCGGCGGTGAGCGTCACCTGGCGTGCCGGGGCGGCCGTGACCTTCGTGGTGGTCTTGGCCTTGCCGTTGACCTGGACACTGGCCTCGGCGAAGCTCGCGGTGAAGTCGCCGGTCGGGCCGGGCAGCGGCACGGCCTCGGCGAAGTCGCCGTTCTCCGCGGTGGTGACGGTCCGCAGGGTGGTGCCCCGGTCATGGCGCTGGAGCAGTTCCACCGTACGGCCGGTGAGGGCGACCTGGTCCCCGGAGCCCGGCTGGATCCCGGTCAGCCGCCCGTGGGGGCGGGCGTGGGGATCGTCGTACGAGGCGGCCGGGACCGTCAGGGTGAGCGCGGGCCGCAGGGTGAAGTCCAGGACGCCCGCGCTCCGCTTGGTGGTGGTGGCGCCCGCGCTGTCCGTGGCGGTCACATCGATGGCGTACCGGCCGATCGCGGGCATGGTGCCGCCGTCCTCGGTCAGCTTCAGCGGCTGGTCGGTGGGGACGGTGAAGCGTCCCTGGCCGAGGGAGGCGAGGGCGGGCAGTTCCGCGACGACGGTGTCGCCCTGGCGGATCCTGGCCGAGGCGGAGACCACGGTGGCGTTCCCCGGGCTGGTGGTCCAGGTCCGGGTGGTGAAGACACCGCGCTGGCCGGGGTCGGTCTGGGTCATACCGACGCCGACCGGGGAGGGATCGTCCTGCGCCGCGGGGGCGGAGGCGAGGGCGGGGGCGGCGGGCGCGGCCAGCGCGAGCGCGGCCGCCGACGCCACGAGGGAGAGCCGCAGGCCCTGACGGTCAGCGCGCATCGACGTAGGTCACCTTCGTCTCGGTGTGGAGGTATCCGGCCGCGATCTGGGTCTCGACGCGCCAGGAGCCGTCGCCGGGCACCGTGCCCTTGAGGGAGTAGCCGCCGGTGCGGCCGGCCGTCCCGGTGGTGATGGCGCGCCAGGTGTCCGAGCCCCGGGCCTTGAAGGAGAGCACCAGCTTGGCGCCCGGGTGGGCGTTCCAGCCGCCGTTGACCTGGCGCTGGAGGGTGCCCGTGGCGGTGAGCTTGCCGCCGCGCTCGGGGCGGGCCGGGGTGAGCTTCGCGCTGGTGATCCGGGTCGGGACGCGGACCTGGTGGACGGCCGGTCCGGTCAGCTCCAGGTGCTGGTTGGTCTCCGGGTGCTGGAAGCGGTAGTAACCGCTGGGCTTGCCGGGCGCCTCGATGCTGATGGCGCACGCTGTCGTGGTGGCGCCCGTGCGCAGCACCGACCACTTCTTCCCGTCGGGCGAGTACTGGAGGTTCAGCGGGCGCGGAGTGCCGCAGCCCTTGGGGGTGTTGAGGACGGCCCGCGCCTTCACCGTGCCGTACGGGTCCAGGGTGATCTTGTGGTGGGTGAGGGTGGCCGCGACCGGGATGTAGATGATCCGGCCGTCGCTGCCCGCGTACTGGAAGTACGGGGAGGGCTTGACCTCCGTGGTGACGGTCCGGGTGAGGTCGCCCGCCGTCGCCGGGTAGGTGAAGGTGCCATCGGCCGCGACGGTGCCCTGGCCGCGTACGCCGCCCCGGTCCGAGGTGCGGACGGACGCGCCGGTGAACGGCTTCCAGCCGTCGTCGGTGAGCCGCTCGGCGCGGCCGGTGACGGTGAACTCGCCGCCGGGGCGCAGCCGCAGCCGGTCGTAGTCGGCGGTGAGCCGGTAGGTCATCTTCCGTATCGGCACCGTCGGCAGTCCGTCGAGGGAGGTACGGGTGATCGCGCCGCGCGGGGTGTACGGGATGGCGAACCGTCCGTCGGCGCCGACCGCGCCGTCGGCGTGGCCCCAGTTGCCGTTGTCGATCAGCGTGACGTTGACCGGGGTGCCCTCGGCGGCGGGCCTGGCCCGGCCCAGCTCCGGGTCCCAGGTCTCGGCGGTGCCGGAGAGGGTCAGGGTGCGGTGGTCGTAGTCGGTGTAGGCGCGGTCCCAGGAGGCCGAGGTGATCGCGGTGTACTCGCTGTAGTAGACGCTGGCGTTGGTATCCCGCAGCTCCGGCCCGCCGGGCTGCCGGTAGACGATTTCCACCGGGTAGCTTCCGGCCGGGGTGCCCGGGGGCAGCCGTACCGGATCGACGGTGTCCCAGGTGGCGTTCCAGCCACCCGTGTTCGGGATGTGGTTCCAGGTCAGTTCGTCGAAGGTGCCCAGGACGACCCCGGACTCCCGGGAGCGCAGCACCCGGACCTGAAGGGAGACGGTGTCCTGGTCGAGCCCGAGGACGCTGAGCCGGCCGTCGCCGCGCAGGGTCGCCTGGAGCCGGCCCGGCAGGGCGGCGGCGCGGCTCGGCGTGTCCTCGCGGCGGTCGGTGGCGGTCCGGGCGGGTGTGTCCTTCCGGCCGTCGGTGGCGGCGTCGCCGGGCGTGCCCTTCCGGCCGTCGGTGGCGGCGCGGGTGGGCTCCTCGCGGCGGTCGGTGGCGGCCCTGTTCGGCTCCGCCTTCCGGCCGTCGGTGGCCCGGGGCCGCTCCTCCCCCCGGCCGTCGGCGACGGCCATCGGAGCGGTGGTGAGGGCGGATGCCGTGACACCCGCCGTGAGTACGAAGACGGTGGCCGCCCGCACGAGGGCAGGCGGCAGCGTGCGCTTGGAGCGCGTCAAAGGGACCCCCCACAGGTCAGAACGGCGGCACACCGAAGGACGGTGGCCGCGGGCGGCCCGCTGTTGAGAGACAGCGGCCGCAGTGTGGGCCCACGATAGCGCTGGGGTTGATGGGGAGGAAGTCCAGGGTGAGAGGAGTGTCGTACTTCCTGGCGATTTCCCGGCCATTGCTCCCGAGTGGGGCGCAGGGGGCGTGCGGGGGCGTGCGGAGGGCTCGATACGGTCCCGGTGGATGACGTCACCTCCGCGGGACAACTTCGGAGGGACATCCTCCGTCTCAGGTCACGGCGGGTTCCCCACCCGTGGGGGATCCCCCCTGCGACCGGAGCACCTCCCGTTCGAGGGCTCCACCCGCCTGTGACCCCACAGTCCGAAAGGAAACGTTGACGTGCAGAGACGACGGTACGCTCCGCTGCTCGCGGTGAGCCTCATGGCCTCGATGGCCCCCGCGCTCGCCGTGGCGGCGCCAGCCTCCGCCGCCCCCGGGGCCGCCGCCCAGGGTGCCGCGACCACCACCGCGGCCTCGCTGGATCGTTTCACCCAGCAGAAGCTCAGCTGGAAGCGGTGTTCGCCCGAATCGCCCGCCTCCTACCAGTGCGCGACCCTCACGGTCCCGCTGGACTACGCCCGCCCCAGCGGTCCCACCACCAAGGTCGCGGTCTCCCGGATCAAGGCGACCGACCCCGCCAAGCGCCGGGGTGTGCTGCTGCTCAACCCGGGCGGCCCCGGCGGCTCCGGCACCTATATGCCGGAGTTGCTGCGCATGGACGCGCCCAAGTCGCTGCTGGCGCGGTTCGACGCGATCGGCTTCGACCCCCGGGGCGTGGGCGACAGCTCCCCCGTCAGCTGCGGGCTCACCGAGAAGGACTCGGCCTGGCCGCGCCCGTACAAGGCCGCGACCTTCAGCGCCGATGTGGCCTGGGCCAAGTCGGTGGCCGAGAAGTGCCGCAAGAAGTCGGGGGACCGGCTGGGGCACATCACCACCCGTAACACCGCGCGGGACATGGACGTGCTGCGGGCGGTCCTCAAGGAGAAGAAGATCTCCTACCTCGGCTACTCCTACGGGACCTATCTGGGCGCCGTCTACGCCCAGATGTTCCCGCAGCGGGCCGACCGCTTCGTCCTCGACAGCGCCGTCGACCCCAAGCGGGCCTGGCGCGGGATGATCCAGGTCTGGGCGGAGGGCGCCGAGCCCGCCTACCAGCGCTGGACCGAGTGGACCGCCAAGCGGAACAAGACCTACAAGCTCGGTGACACCCCGGCCAAGGTCGACAAGACCTTCTGGGACCTCGTCGCCCGCGCCGACCGCAAGCCGATCGTCGTCGAGGGCGAGAAGGTCGACGGCTACGCGATCCGCAACGGCATACGCCAGGCGCTGTTCTACCCGAGGGACGCGGCCCAGGCCATCCGCGACCTGAAGAAGGTGGCCGACCAGCCCGCCGCGAAGCGCTCCGGGGCCATCGCCCCCTCGCTGATCCGGCCCGCCGCGCCCCGCTGGGCCGCGATCGACCCGGCGCTGGAGAACATGGAGGCCAGCTTCTGGGCCGTCGCCTGTGGCGACAACACGGCCGCCTGGCCGAAGGACAGCGCCCAGTACCGCAAGGACGCGCTCCGCGACAAGAAGCGCTACCCGATCTGGGGCGACTTCGGCTCCAACATCCTGCCGTGCGCCTTCTGGAAGAAGTCGCTGGAGCCCGCGACGGTCATCGACAACAAGGTCGGCGCGCTCGTCGTCCAGAACGAGTGGGACTCCCAGACCCCGCTGTCGACCGCCGTCGCGATGCACAAGGCGATGAAGGGCTCGAAGATGGTCACCGTCAAGGGCGGTGAGGGTCATGGTGTCTACCTCGGCGGCAACGCCTGCGCCGACGCCGCGACAACGTCCTATCTGACCACCGGCAAGCTGCCGTCGGCCAATGTCACGTGCACGGCCGGGAAGCCGACCCAGTCGCGTCTGCTGGCACCGTCGCAGCGCTGAGCTGAACGGAACAGAACGGAACGGGCCGGCCTGAGCTGAACAGGGCGGTCCGGCACCACGGACCCGGGTTCGCCGTCGCGGCGGGCCCGGGTTCCGTGTGTGCGGGCCCGGGTGCGGGTTTCCGTATGTGCGGCCGAGGGTGCCGCGGGCCCGGACCTGGGTCAGGGGGGAGGAGGGGTGGAAGCCCAGGCAGGGGTGGGGCGGCGGAGAAGGGCGAGGGGAAGCGGTACCCCTGGGAGAGGAGTGCCAACCGTCCTGGATCATCCCTAAGTTGGATCACTCACCGCCTCACGGGTGGAGGCGCGCCACCCGTCCCAGCCGCCAGAGTCATCTCCGTACACGATCACCGACCCCCAACCGGAAGGATCGTTTCCGTGCAGACGAGACGGCTGATACCCCTTTTCGCGGGCGGCGTCCTGGCCACCACCCTGGCCCCGGTCGCCGTCGCCGCTCCCACCACGAGCGCGGCGAACGCGACGACCGCGACGAGCACGGCCACCGTCACCCGTACCGCCACCCAGGGCTTCACCCCGCGCGCGCTCGACTGGGAGCGCTGTGCGGCCGAACTGCCCGCCAGCTTCGAGTGCGCGATCCTCACCGTCCCCCTGGACTACACCAAGCCCCAGGGCCGGACCATCGAGGTCGCCGTCTCCCGGATCAAGGCGGGCGACCCGGCCAAGCGCCGGGGCGTCCTGCTGTTCAACCCGGGCGGTCCCGGCGGTCCCGGCATCGGGATGCCGCTGGAGATGGCCGGGCTGCCCGCGTCGGTCAAGGAGCGCTACGACTTCATCGGCTTCGACCCGCGCGGCATCGGCCAGTCCACGCCCGTCAGCTGTTACCAGACCCGGCCCGACCTCCAGTGGCCCCGCTCGCACCGCACCTTCGACGCCAATGTCACCTGGGCGAAGTCGGTCGCCCAGAAGTGCCAGCGGAGCCAGCGCGAGGTGCTGCGGCACATCACCACCCGTAACACCGCCCGGGACATGGACACCCTCCGGGCCGCGCTCGGCGAGAAGAAGATCTCGTACTTCGGTGTCTCCTACGGGACCGCGCTCGGCGCCGTCTACACCCAGATGTTCCCGAAGCGGGCCGACCGGGTGGTCCTCGACAGCGCGGTCGACCCGGCGCAGATGTGGCGGGCGACCTTCCAGGAGTGGGGGCCGCAGGCCGAGCCCGCCTTCCGGCGCTGGGCCGCGTGGGCGGCGGAGCGGCACGCCACCTACGGTCTCGGCGACACCCCCCGGAAGGTGACCAGGACCTTCTACGACCTCGTCGCGCAGGCCGACCGCAAGCCGTTCGCCTGGGGCACCAAGACCTATGACGGCGCCGGGATCCGCGCCGCCGTCCGCCCCTACATCTTCTTGCTGAAGGAGGGCTCCGCCGCCGTGGCGGACCTGCGGAAGGCCGCTGCCGGAAAGCCGTCCCAGGGCGTTCCCGTCTTCGACGACATGATGACGGACAACTCCATGGCGAGCCTGTGGAGCGTGCTGTGCGGGGACGCGAACTGGCCCCGTGACGTGGAGAAGTACCGCGCCGACTCGGTCCGGGACCAGGCCCGCTACCCGCTCTTCGGCGACCACTCCTCCGGGATCACCCCCTGCGCCTTCTGGGAGAAGCCCGTGGAGCCCGTGACGAAGATCGACAACAAGGTGCCCGCGCTGATCGTCCAGAACGAGTGGGACTCCCAGACCCCGCTGTCCACCGCCCAGGCCATGCACCGGGCCATGAAGGGCTCGGCCTTCCTCACCATCGAGGAGGGCGAGGGCCACGGTGTCCTCGGCTACCAGACGAACGCCTGCGCGGAGAAGATCGCGGCCTCCTATCTGACCACCGGAAAGCTCCCCGGGGGCACGGTGACCTGCCAGGCCGAGCCGACGGCCACGAAGCGCGCGGACGCCCGGGCCCCGAGGTATCTGGGCTGAGTCCGCGTGGGCGCGCCGCCTCCTCCCTCCTCCCCCGGCGTGAGGGGGCGGCGCGTCCGGACCGTTCCGCGCTCCGGGGGTCCGCCCCCGGAGCGCGGGGGGTTCTCAGCCGTGCGAGTGACACCGTGGCGGCCTACTCCGGTCCCAATGTGGACACGCTCTGTGGGTAAGGACAGCACTCAGCGTGGAGGTGCCAGGGGAGATGGTCGTGCGCTCGGCGGACCGGTTGCGGGTCGCGGAAGAGGTCATCGAACAGTTGCGGGACGAGCTGGGTCAGCTGGGGGTGAGGCTGCCCTCGCTGCGGGTCGATCCGATCTCGCTGGCCAGCGACGATCCGTATCCCCTGATCGATCTCGGCCGGTGCAACCTCGATACGGCGATGAGGCTGGCGGCCGTCCTCCACGGCGTCAGGGAGTAGCGGGCGGGGGAGTCGCGGCGGGGGAAGTACGGCGTACGGAGGGTTCTCGGCGTACGGAGGGGACGCGGCGCCCGGGGGATCACGGCGTACGGGGGAGGAGCCCGCTCGGCGTGATCGACCACGGCGGGGCGCACCGGAGAGCCGGTGCGCCCCGCCGTTCGTCTGCGAGCGCCCCCCAGGTGTCCGAGCCGTCGTTCGCGCGCGCCGTCTGGGCGCCCCGGCGATCCACCTGCCCGAGCCGTCCGCATGCCTGAGCCGTCCGCATGTCCGAGCGGCTGGGACGCCCGAGCCGCTGGGACGCCCGAGCCGTTCGGACGCCGAGCCGTCGGGGCGCCCGCGCCGTCCGGGTGTGCCGCGCGCCCGGCGGCCGGAAAACCCGATGCGTACGCCCGTACATCTTCTCGATAATCGGACGCATGAGTCCCAAGATCACCCGCATCAACCCCGACCAGCTCCACTCCAACCCCGGTTACCACCACATCACTGTCGTCGAGGCGGCCCGTACCGCCTATCTCGCGGGCCAGTGCCCGCTCGACCGCTCCGGCGAGGTCGTCGGCGTCGGCGATGTCGACGCCCAGATCGAGCAGATCGCCGCGAACGCCCTGACCGCGCTCCAGGCCGTGGGCGCCTCGCCCGAGGATGTCGTACGGTCCGTGATCTATGTCGTCAGCGATGACCCCGAGGTGCTCGCGGCCGCCTGGGACCGCCTCAACGACTCGGTGATCGGCGCGGCGTTCAGCACCGCCAGCACGCTGCTGGGCGTCGCCCAGCTCGGCTACCCGGGCCAGCTGGTCGAGGTCGACCTCACCGCCGCTCTCTCGGACTGACGGATCGTCAAGGAAAGTCCCGTACGGAACCGTTGACCCGTTGAGCCCCTCTAGCGGGAGGGGACCAACGGCGTCCGGTCACGTCCGGGCGCCCACGGGGGATCCCCGGACGTCACGCCGTCTCCGGAGATGGGAAGCCTTGACCATGCGCACCCCGCTACGCCACACCCTGACCGCCACCGTCGCCGCCACGGCCCTCGCGCTGTCGGCCGCGCCCGCGCTCGCCGCGCCCGCCGCCGCCGACCGCTCCACCGCCGCCGTGTCGGCCGGGCACCACGCCCAGCTGCGGTCCCTGGCCTCGCTCTCCGCCGAGCGCCTCGCCACGGCCGATCTCGTCGCGGCCTCCAAGTGGGGCACGGACAAGCCCATCGACGACCCCGCCCGGGAGCAGGTCGTCCTCGACACCGTCCGGGCCCAGGCCGCCGCGCTGGGCGCCGACCCCGAGGCGACCGTCCGCATCTTCCGTGACCAGATCGAGGCGAACAAACTGGTCCAGCGCGGTCTGCACCGCCTGTGGACGGAGGACCCGGCCAAGGCCCCGGCCGAGCGGCCCGACCTGGACCAGGTCCGCAAGGAGATCAACCGCGTCACCACCGAACTGGTCCGCGCCATCGCGGCCTCGGCCGACGCCCGCGCCGCGTCCACCTGCTGGGGTGTGCTGGCGGTCTCCGCGCTCCAGGTGAAGGTGGAGAAGCGGCTGGACCGGCTGCACACACGGGGGCTGGTGCGGGCGGTGCCGTCGGTGTGCGAGACGGAGTGAGCGCGGGGCGCTGACCGGGGGCTCCCCGCGTCGGTCCGTGTCGGTCCGTACCGGTGTCGCCGCGTCCCGGTGGCTCCCTCAGATCCGCCGGGCGCCCCTGCTTCGGTGGCTTCCCGCCGCGGGCCCGGACCGGGCGGGCACCCCCGATCCGGCGGTCTCCCGGTGCTGTGGGCTCCCGGTCGTTCCGTACGGACAGGGGTGTTCCCGGCGGTGGGGCCGTGGCGGCGGGTGTCAGTGCCGGTCTTGGACCTCGGCGGAGCCGAACGGCACGGCGAAGACGGTCCGGCGGCTCCGTGATTCCTCCGGTGTCAGGTTCGCGCAGCTGTCGATGGTCTTCTCGTCCTCCCGGACCGGCTTGTCGCAGATGCCCTCGGTGAGCCCCCACAACTCGTTGACCTGCTGGTTGGTGCCGGTGGGGGTGCCGGTGCCCCGGACGGGCCAGCGGTCGAGGCCCTGGACGACGCCCGCGGCCCAGTTGCCGGTGGAGATCCTCCGCGTCGGATCGGCGGGGTCGGGCGCGGTGCACTTGTTGGTGCGTGTGGCGCGGGTGTCACCCTCCCAGGTGCGGGCGAAGATGTTGGGGACGGTGCCACAGCTGCTGTGGAAGGCGAAGTTGAGCGGTCCGCCCTGAGTGTCGTTCCAGGTCAGGCCGGACTGGACATGGCTGTAGCCCTGGATCGCGTAGGCGTCGTGGATCTGGGTCTTGTTGTCGGTGAGGGCGAGCAGTCCGGGCTGGCTCGCGGCGCCGAAGTCGTTGAGCGCGTAGCGGGCGATCCGGCCCCCGTAGCCGACCGTGTGGTACTCACCGGAGACCAGCTTGAAGGGCTTGCCGCCGGTCTTGTCCAGGGAGAGCCAGGAGTGGCAGAGCGCCCCGGTGGCGGTGGCCGAGGCACAGCCGCCGGTCTGGGAGTAGTGGCGCACCTGGGGAAGGACGTAGGGGAGGCCGCAGGCGCTGGACTTGCCCGCGTCGACGCCGATGGTGGTGACGTTCCGGCCCTGGGTGTGGACCTTCGACAGCTTGTTGATGTCGAAGACGCGGATGCCCTTGGCGGTGTCGGTGACGAAGAGGTGGTTGCCGTACCAGACGATGCCTCCGGCGTGCGCCGGGATGGCCTTGAAGTCCGTTCCGGCGGCGGAGGTCGGCTCCACGAGGAGGACGTGCTGGTACTGGCCGGTGTCGTGGTCGATGAAGCTGACCCGTACGTCGTTGTACTTCTGGCAACCCGAGTTCGTGGTCAGGGGCTGGTACCGCCACGCGACGGCCACGGCGGCACGGTTCTGGATCCGGCCGTCACCGCCGTCGGCGGCGCCCGTGGTGCTCATGCCCTGCGGGAGCCACTCGCGGGTGGTGTCGTCGCCGAAGGCGCTGTCCCAGCACCAGGCCGTCACCGTGGGGACCGGGGGCAGGGCCAGCCGCTCCCGGTCCACGCAGTCGCGCATGGAGCGGCGCTTGGTCCAGGGGTCGTCGCCGGCGGGGTCGGTGCCGAGGAGGGTCGGCAGGGTGACCTTGCCCGCGAGCCGGCTGGCGACGAGGGCGTCGGTGCCCGCCTGTGTGTTCTGGTGGGTGAGCGAGAACGCGGGGGGTACGGCGGTGATCCTCTCGACGGCGGGGCCCGGTGTGTTGGCCGCGGCCGTGACCTGGGCGGTGGCGGCGCCCGGAGCCGTTGGGGCGGTCTGGACACCGGGGACCGGCTTCGGCGCCGCCGGTGCTCCGGCCGCCCCCGGTACGGCGTGGGCCGTGGCCATGGTGGTCAGGGTCAGGAACAGGGATAGCGCGAGGGACTTCATCCCTGGCCGGGCTCTCACATCGTCTCCTTGTGGGGGGCATCGGTGGTCGGGTGGGCTCGCACAGCTCGTCCCGGGTCGCCCCCGGTACCGCCGACAGGTTCGGCGGTGTCCTTGCCGAGCTGCGCAGAGGTGTCCTTCCCGAGCTGCGAAGAAACGTCTCTGCGACGTGCAACCTTTACCCGCCCTCGCCGGTCTCGTCAGCGAGTCACAGAAATCACGGCAGTAACGCCTGTGGGGGAACATCATGCGTACGCGCACTCTGGCCACCGCCATCGCGGTGGCCGCCGCCTGCCTCGGCGGCCTCGTCGGCGGGCCCGCGCCCGCCGCCCATGCCGCTCCGGCGAAGCCGGGCGCCAAGCCCACCGTGCTCCCCTCGGACTTCGACGGCGACGGCCACCGTGATCTCGTCCTCAGCGCCGAAGGCGGCGCCCCCGGTGGCGCCGTCGTCGTGCTGTACGGCTCCGCCGCCGGGCCGGACCCGTCCCGGCGGGAGGTCCTCACCCAGGACAGCGCGGGCGTCCCGGCCACCTCCGAGTCCTACGACCGCTTCGGCGCGCAGACCGCCACCGGGGACTACGACGCGGACGGCTTCACCGACCTCGCCGTCTCCGCCAGCGGCGAGGACATGAGCTTCGGCGGCACCTACCGCCGCAACGCCGGCCAGATCATGGTCCTCTTCGGTGGGAAGAAGGGACTGACCCGGCACGGTGCCACGACCGTGCGGCAGACCGTGCCCGCCTCCGCCGACGTCCGCCGGGGCGCCTCGCTGGCGACCGGTGACTTCAACGGCGACGGCCGGGCCGACCTGGCGACCGGCGACTACAGCACCGGCCGGGGCGGTGAGGTGCTCTACGGCCCCCTCAGCCGCAAGGGCAAGCCGGTCTCCGTCGTCTCCCTCGGCCTCACGGACGGTCAGACCCGGGTCCACACCGCCCTCGACACGGGCGATGTCACCGGCGACGGCATCACCGACCTGGTGGTGCAGGTCCACCCCACCCGTCCCGGGGTGACCGGCCGGATCGAACTCCACCGGGGGACACGGAAGGGTCTGGTCCCGGCCGGACGGCTCACCGGCTCCCGGGGCGAACTCCTGATCAACCGGGGCGCGACCGACGTGCATGTCGCCGTCGGTGACCTGGACAAGGACGGCCACGCGGATATCGCCGTCGGCGGGGACTGGATCCACGGCGATCCGTTCTCGGCGGGCGCGGTCACCGTCGTCCACGGCGGCCCCGCGGGCCAGGCACGGCGTCCCGTCCAGGTGATCACCCAGGACACCCCCGGTGTCCCCGGCTCCGGCGAGGAGGGCGACTTCTTCGGCCACTCGGTCTCCATCGGTGATGTCAACGCCGACGGATACGGCGACCTCGCGGTCGGCACCCCCACCGAGAACCTGCGGACCGTGGCGGACGCCGGACAGGTGACCGTCCTGCCCGGCGGCCCGCGCGGTGTGACGGGCGTGGGCGCCCGCGTCCACCACCAGGACAGCGGCGACATCGCCGACACCGTGAGCGAGTACGAGTACTTCGGCTTCGCCGTCCAGCTGACCGACCTCACCGGCGACGGCCGCGCCGACCTCGCCATCGGCTCCAAGGGCCAGAAGTCCTACCAGGGCCGGATCACCCTGGTCCCGGCCGACCGGACCGGCGTCCTGTCGGGCCTGGGGACCGTGACGTACGACGCGTACGACGCCGGACTGCCGATCGCGCCGTGGTCGGGGTTCGGGGACGCGTTCGGGAGTTGAGGGCCGCGCCCCGCGTAACGACACGGCCCCGTCCGTACGGAGTGACCGTACGGGCGGGGCCGTGCCGTGCGCGGGGAGCGATCCGGGGTGAGTGGCGCACGGATGGTGCGAGTTGTTGCACACGGAGGGTCTACAACCCTCCGGCCACCTGATCAGTCCCAACAACTGTCACACAGGCAACTTCAGTAACACGGATAGTGGGGGGAAGCATCATGCGTCAGCGCACCATCGCCACCGCGGTGGCCCTGTCCTGCGTCGTCGGACTCGTCGGCGGACTGGCACCCATGGCCCTGGCCGCCCCGGGGGAGGCGGCACCGTCGGCCCCGAGCACGGCCAAGGAGCCCAGCAAGCCCACCAAGCCCAAGCCCCAGCCCGTCGTGGACTTCAACGGCGACGGCCACCACGACCTGATCGTCACCCAGCCCCGCGTCGGCGTCGGCGGGAGCCAGCCCCTCCACTTCACTGGTGCCCTGGGCGTGGTCTACGGCTCGGCGAAGGGACTGAACCCGGCGAAGCGCCAGCTGATCACCCAGGAGATCCCCGGTATCCCGGGCACCTCCGAGGGCTATGACTACTTCGGGCACCGGACGGCGTCGGCCGACTACGACGGGGACGGCTTCACCGACCTCGCGATCTCCTCCGTCGGCGAGGACCTCACCGTAGGCGGCAGCTACCGCCGCAACGCCGGTCAGATCGTCCTCGTCTGGGGCGGCAAGAACGGACTGACCAAGCACGGCGCCACCACGGCCAAGCAGTCCGCGCCCACCAGCATCGACGTCCGCCGGGGCGCGTCCCTGGCCGTCGGCGACTTCAACGGCGACGGCCGGATGGACCTGGCGACCGGTGACCACAGCCTCGGCCGGGGCGGCGAGGTGCTCTACGGCCCCATCAGCCGCGGCGGCAAGCCCAAGTCCGTGATCAACCTGGGCATCAAGGACGGCCAGCCCGCCGTCGGCGTCACCCTCGACGCCGGGGACATCACCGGGGACGGCATCACCGACCTCGTCATCCAGGTCAACGGCAACAAGCTCCCCATCTCCCGGATCGAGATCCACCGGGGCACGAAGAAGGGCCTGGTGCGGTCCGGGAAGCTCACGGACGCCCGGGGCGCGCTGCTGCTCAGCCAGTCCATGGACGAGACCCGCGTCGCGGTCGGCGACCTGGACCGCGACGGCCACGCCGACATCGCGCTCGGCCAGCAGTACGCCGGTCAGGGAACCGTCTACGGCGGCCAGGTCACCGTCGTCTACGGCGGCCCGAAGGGCCAGTCCACCCTCCGTGATCCCCAGGTGATCACCCAGGACACCCCCGGCGTCCCCGACGAGGCCGAGGGTCGCGACGCCTTCGGCTACGCCGTCGCCGTCGGTGACATCAACGCCGACGGAATCCAGGACCTCGCCGTCGGAGCCCCGGGCGAGGACAACGGTGAGCTGACGGACACCGGACAGGTGACCACCCTCCTCGGCTCCAAGAAGGGCCTGACCGGCCAGGGCGCCCGCGTCTACCACCAGGGCACCCCGGGCATGCCCAGCGCCCCCGTCGCCCACCAGGCCTTCGGCGCCGCCGTGCGCCTCCTCGACGTCACCAAGGACGGCCGCGCCGACCTGGCCGTGGGTTCCCAGTCCTGGGGCGCGGGCGGCAAGGGCCGGGCCTCCTTCCTCCCCACCGCCAAGGACGGCGCGGTGACCGGCACCGGCGCCCAGGAGTTCGGCCCCGGCGACCTCGGCCTGTACGACGAGGTCCTGACGGGCTTCGGCGACCGCTTCGGCGACTGACCGACGCGGTCCCGGCAGGGGGGGGCGGGTCGCGGCACGTGGTGCGGCGGCCCGCCGGAGACCGGCACGCGGAGATCTCAAGTCGCCCTGCTAGCAGGCGCGCAGGTCCTGGGAACCACTACCCCATGTGTTGTCGCCCGTGGCGGAGGCGGTGCTGGGAGGATCGGTGTTATGAGGCTTCTGGTGCTGGGTGGGACGTGGTTTCTGGGTCGTGCCGTGGTCGAGCGGGCGTTGGGGCGTGGTTGGCGGGTGTCGACGTTCAACCGGGGGGTGTCGCGGGCTGATGTGCCAGGGGTGACGGCGATCCGGGGTGATCGGGTCGATGCCGGGGATGTGCGGCGGTTGGCCGAGGCGGGGCCGTGGGACGCCGTGATCGATACGTCCAGTGGTGAGCTGGCGCCACGTGAGGTGGGGATCGTGGTGTCGGCGCTGCGTGGGCGGGTGGCGCGGTGGGTGCATGTGTCGACGGTGTCGGTGTACGCGGAGTGGCCGCGTGCCCGGCTGACGGAGGGTTCGGAGCTGCTGGAGTGCCCGGCGGACGCGGACGCGTCGGTGGGCTTCACGGGTCCGGACGGGACACCGACGCGGTACGGGTTCCAGAAGGCGGGCGGTGAGCGGGCGGTCAGCTCGGTGTTCGGGGACCGGGCGGTGTTTCTGCGCCCCGGGGTGATCCTGGGCCCGGGGGAGTATGTGGGCCGCTTGCCGTGGTGGCTGCGGCGTACGGCGGCGGGCGGGCGTTTCCTCGCCCCGGCGCCCGCCGGTCGCCGGATCCAGCCGGTCGATGTGCGGGACGTAGCCCACTTCGCGCTGGACCAGGCCGTGGGCGAGGCGCGGGGCGCGTTCAACGTGGCCCACCCCGAGGGGATGACCTTCGAGTCGTTCGTACGGGAGTGCCTGGAGGCGACCGGGGGTGCGGGGCGGCCGGTATGGGTGGAACCCGAGGTCCTGACCGGACATGGGGTCCGGCAGTGGACCGAGCTGCCGCTGTGGCGCACCCACGCGGGGGTGTGGTCGGTGGATCCGGGCCGGGCGGTGGCGGCGGGCCTCGCGTGCCGTCCGCTCGCCGAGACGGTCCGGGACACCTGGGCGTGGCTGCGGGCGGACGGCACTCCCGTGGACCACCCGCGCTGGGCGGAACACGGGATCGCGCCCGAGAAGGAGGCGAAGATCCTCGCCTCCCTGTGATCAGCGCTCCAGGGCGAGCGCGTCCGGGGCGCCACCGCCTATCTGGCGGACGGTCGCGGAGCTGATGAAGTCCTCAAGACGCCCGGTGAGGTCCCGGGTGGTGGTCTGGTAGCGGGGTCGGGCAAGGGAGTGGCGCAGATGGGCGGCGCGGGTGAGGAGCCCCAGCGCGCGCAGGCCCGGGGGCACGTCCCAGACCGTGGTCAGGGCCTGCGCCACGCCATCGATGTCGTCCGCGAGGAGCCGGGCGAAGGCCAGATCTGCGGCGGCGCTGCCCTTGATGGCGGCGGACTGCTGGGCGGGCGGCCTCTCGCTGACGAGGGCGAGCGCGCGCCGGGCGGCCGATTCCGCCTGGGGGGCGTCGTTGATCAGGAGTGCGGTGGCGCTGTTGCTCATGGCCAGCCGCTCGGGTGCGAAGCCGAACTCGCCGCCGACGCCGTCATGGAGGTCATCGCGCTTCCCGGATGCCTCTTCGGCGGCGCGCATCGATGAGCGTGCGGATTCGGTGTCGCCGAGGTGGCCGTGGGCGCGGCCCTCGATGGCGTGGAGCCTGCTCCTGGCGGTGTCGCCGAGCCCGTCGTAACTCAGGGCGCGCCGGGCGAGGTCCACCGCACGGGAGGGTTCGGCGGAGAAGTAGGCGATGTAGGCGAGAGTGCCGTCCGCGTAGGCGCGCAGCGGGTTGAAGCGGGCGCTTTCCCCGTAGAGAGCGGATGTTCGTGCGAAGCTCCGTGCTCCCGCCAGGGCTCCCAGGTTGAAGGAGGCCACTGCCAGCAGTCCGGCCGCCTGACCGGAGAGAATGAGGAGTTCCTGCTGTTGGACGGGGATCATCGTCCGTTCGCGCTTTTCTTCCGCGTTCCTCAAAAGGCTGCGGCCCTGGTTCCACACATCGATAACGGGGAGTTCGTGGTAGCGCCGGGCGAGGACGGTCACTTCATCGCGGATTTGGTCGAGCGTGGTATCGGACAGGGAGGCGGCAGCGATGGCGTTCGCCCCTTCTTGTGCTTCACGTGCGGTCATAGTGATCTCCGCTTCTAAATCGAACACTAATGCAGGTGGTCCTTCTGGCGTGGCGAGAGCGGCGTCAGGAGGGGGAGCGAAGAGCTGCACCGCATCAATCCCGAAGAGCTGCTTTAACACCAGGCATGCGTCGGGCTCGGGCAGTGTCTGGAGCTGGCCGCCTGTCCAGCGCCGGAACTGCCGTTCCGTCACCGTGGGCAGGGAACCTCCCTTGATCACCCGTCGAGCGGCGGCGCTGAAGGCGTCAGCGAACGCTCGATAGCGCCACTGACGCTGGTCAACCAGCACTTTCAGCAATGTCTTCGGCTGCATGGAACACCTCTGTTGTCGTGAGTCCCGGATGCTGCAGGCTGAATCGCTTCCGATTGCAGGGGACCCCACGGTGTGAGGCGAAGGCAAGGCCCTCTCGTCAAAAGCCACCTCGAAGTCACTTCTGCCACCCGATAGAGACGCAGAAGTCACCCGCCAGGCCATGGTGAAGTCACCCGCTGATGCACGACGGTACTCAGCCTCAGCACCACTGAGCGCGACCAGCCATTGAGCGGTCGCGCTCAGCCCTGCCAGGAAACGCCCTCTTCCGCTGAACCGAAGGGCGCGATTTCACCGGACTGACGGAGACACCGCGTATGTCACTCATTACAGCGCCCCCCGTGCCTGGGGCACACACCGACGTTGGCACCGACGAGTCGGCCGACCGGCCGGAGAGGCGGTTGCCGTGAGGCGGCTCTGGGTGTGGCTCGGGCTCGCGCTGGGATCGGCGGAGGAGCGGCTCGGACTCGGGTTCGAGCTGCTGCGGCTGCGCTGGGACGCCGACTGTGTGGACGAGTGGCGCTGGGAGCTGGAGGCCGAGGCGCGTCAGGCCCGGCTGGACGCCGAGTTGGAGCGGCTGCTGGAGGACGGTGGTGCGGTGTGAGCGGGCCACCTGTTTCGTATCTCTGTTATGTGCTGGTCGAAGGGCCGGTGCACGGGAGCCGGGCTGTGCTGCCGTACATCCTCGACACGACTCGGACGCGGTCTCAGGAAGACGCGCTGGTGTGGCTGCGGCAGCGGGCGCGGTGGGTGGCGGACCGGTTGGATCCGGATCCCGCCGTGTCGCCGTGGGTCACGGAGCTGATGCGGATGGGGCGGGTGCCGGTGCCGGACGCGCCGACCGAGATCCGGGTGTGGTGTGACGACCCGGGTGAGGAGCGGGCGGCGCGGGCGCGGCTGGAGCAGGGGGTGCCGGTGTCCGTGGTGGTTCCGGACGGGCCCGACCGCTACACCCTCGCCATCTGTCCGCAGCGGGCCCGGGTCCTCCTCGTCCTGCCGAACTTCCCCCTCCAGCCCAGGAGGAGGTGAGCCGTGCCCCGTACCGGACGTGACCACGTCCACGCCGACAAGACGACCGTCATCGCCCGCTACCGCGCGGGCGAGACCCTCAAGGCCCTCGCCGCCGAGTTCGGGGTGAGTGACGCCTGGCTGAAGAAGCAACTCACCCGCTGGGACGTGCCCGTACGCGACGTACGCGCCGCCCGCATCCTCCGCGCACAACCCAAGGAACCCGTCATGGACGAACCGCCCACCTGCCCGGAGTGCGACGACCTCGTCAGCGCCGAACGCGAGGCCCGCCACGCCCACGACCACTCCGCCGCCACCGACGCCCGCGTCCTCCTTCGCCGCCACCAGCAGCACAGCCCCGACCACCACTCCACCCGGGACTGACCAGCGTGGGACCGCCCTCCCGCAATCCCTGGGCAGGGGTGACCCACCCGTCAGCCCCTCATGGCCGGGCCCTTGCCTCGCGGAGCAGGTCCACGAGTATGTCCACATCCGTCCAAGGGTTGGTGGTGAGTCCGTCGGCGCTTCGCTGGCGCAGGGCTCGGGCGCGTTCGACGGCCTGGGTGTGGCGGGCGCCGTCCGGGCCGCGCAGCTTGTCGTAGTCCAGGTGTTTGCGCTGGGCCGCGTAGCCGCAGTCGGACTCCTTCTCCAGGGCGCTCTGCGTACTCGCCGATGTGCGGTAGCCCGAGACGTCCTTGAAGTGGAGCAGGAGCCAGAGCTCGAAGCAGGGGTTGGTCAGGGCGACCCGGACGCCCGACCGCTGGGCCAGCGCTATGGCCTCTTTGAGTGAGGGGTGCTGCGTCGGCGCTTCGGCGTCCACGACACACCACACCTCGTCGTACGGCGTGTACCGGTCTGCGGACGAGTTGCCCGCTCGTTTCTTGTGCTTGATGGCGGACCGTACGAGCGATAAGGGCTCACCATGACCGCCACCGATGCAGATCGCCACGGGTAAGGCCCGTAATTCCGCCTTGATCCCCCTGAAGTAGTGCTCCTCCGTGCACTCACCCTCGCAGTAGATCAAGAACCTTCGCTGCTCAGGACGGGACCCCGTCGCCCGGCCCAGTGGTCTCCCCCGACGTGCCACCTACGCCCCTCCGACCGCCTCGGCGATTTCGTTCATCACATCGTCGTCCAGATAGGGGACCGCGCCGTACCGTCCGGCGAGATAGCGCTTCTCCAGGTTCTCCAGGGAGTCGCGAACGCGGAACTCCGTCAGGGGGAAGAGCCGGGTCGCCAGGGTCTGCGGGTCCTTCTCGGTGAACCAGATCTGGTCCCGGAACAGCTCGGTGCGGACGTTGCGGCCGAGGAGGGTGGCCTCGTGGGTGCTGAAGACGAGTTGGGCGCCGGAGCGGTTGAGTTCGGGGGACTGGAACATGCCGACCAGGGCGTCCACGAGGTACGGGTGGAGCCGGGCGTCGAGTTCGTCCACACAGAGGACCGCGCCGTGGGCGAGGGCGTTGAGCACGGGGCCCATGAGTCCGATCCAGGTGCGGGTGCCGCTGGACTCCTCCCGCAGGTCGAGTGGGAAGAGGCCTTCGGATGTGTGGTGTTCGACGCGTACCGCGTGGAGGCCGGGGCCTTCCACCCGGACCTTGTCGCCGAGCGTCTCCCGCATCACCTGGGTGAGTCGGCGGTACTCGTCCATGACCTTCTGGTCCGGTTCCTCGATCCGCAGTCCCGAGACGCCCAGGTCGGCGAAGCGCAGCAGTGTTGTCACCGGCGCTGCTCCGTCCTGGCCGCGTTCACGGACGTCTCGCAGCAGACTGACCGTCGCGTTCAGGCGCTCCCTGAAGTTGCGATCGGTGGCGATGTCCAGTCCGAGGTCGAACCAGCGGAACACCTCGCTGAGCTGGGGGTGTCCCTGTGCGGCGGCGACGGAGAGATAGAGGCTGTTCGGGCGGAGCAGCTCGGAGATGATCTTCTTCTGGCCGGTGAGGGAGCGGCCGAAGACCATGGCGGAGTCGGCCTTGCGTTCGTAGAGCCGTTTGGCCTTGCGTTCCGGGTAGTGGTAGAGCCACTCCTCCGTGATCTGGTCGTCGTCGGCGGTGAAACCGAACTCGTACCGGACTCCGTCCAGGGCGAAGTCCACGCTGAACGTCGTCGGCCAGGGCGCGGCGTCGGGGCGCAGGGCGAAGGGGCGGCGCGGGACTCCGCCGGTCGGGTCCCAGCTGCGGAAGGAGTGGAGCACCGCGTGCCGCATCCAGCCGATCGCGTCGATGACGTTGGACTTGCCCGACGCGTTCGTCCCGTAGATCGCGGCCACGGGCACGGTGCGGTGGCCGCCGTTCGCCAGTTCGCGCTCCGCGCGCTCGGGGTGCAGGTCGGACGCGATCAGGGAGAGTTCCTGCTCATCGCGGAGAGAGGCGTGGTTGGTCACGTGGAACCGCAGCAGCATGACACTCTCCTCAAGCACTCACACCTGTCGTCAAAAGGCTCTTGCGCTCAAGAATTGACGATACAGGCCGGTAACAGCACTGTCAGTGCGTTCACCCAGCCGTGAACCGCCGTGTGTCCCGTACCAGCGCCTCCCGGAGGGCCTCCGCGCCACCCCACCGCCACCGAGCGCACCCCCTCCCCGCCCCCCATGCGGCAGACTGGAACTTTGCCCGCCCACCTTCCCCGGGGGCGGCCATCGCCGGAAGGACGCGCGTCAGGTGAACGGTCCCCTCATCGTCCAGAGTGACAAAACGCTTCTCCTCGAAGTCGACCACGAGCTGGCCGACGCCTGTCGGCGGGCCATCGCGCCCTTCGCCGAGCTGGAGCGGGCGCCGGAGCACATCCATACCTATCGGCTCACCCCGTTGGGGCTGTGGAACGCGCGGGCGGCCGGGCATGACGCCGAGCAGGTGGTGGACGCGCTGGTCGAGTACAGCCGGTATCCGGTGCCGCACGCGCTGTTGGTGGATGTGGCGGAGACCATGGCCAGGTACGGGCGGCTGACGCTGTCGAAGCACCCGGCGCATGGGCTGGTGCTGACCAGTACCGACCGGCCGGTGCTGGAGGAGATCCTGCGGTCGAAGAAGGTTCAGCCGCTGGTGGGGGAGCGGATCGACCCGGACACCGTCGTGGTGCACCCGTCCGAGCGGGGGCAGATCAAGCAGACGCTGCTGAAGCTGGGCTGGCCCGCCGAGGACCACGCCGGTTATGTCGACGGTGAGGCCCACCCGATCGAGCTCGCCGAGGACGGCTGGTCGCTGCGGCCCTACCAGCGGCAGGCCGTGGACGGGTTCTGGCACGGCGGGTCCGGGGTCGTCGTGCTGCCCTGTGGCGCGGGCAAGACGCTGGTGGGGGCCGGGGCGATGGCCGAGGCCAAGGCGACCACGCTGATCCTCGTCACCAACACGGTCTCGGCCCGGCAGTGGAAGCACGAGCTGGTGCGGCGCACCTCGCTCACCGAGGACGAGATCGGCGAGTACAGCGGGGCGCGCAAGGAGATCCGCCCGGTCACCATCGCCACCTACCAGGTGCTGACCACCAAGCGGAAGGGCATCTACCCCCACCTGGAGCTGTTCGACTCCCGGGACTGGGGCCTGATCGTCTACGACGAGGTGCATTTGCTGCCCGCGCCGGTCTTCAAGTTCACCGCCGACCTCCAGGCCCGGCGCAGGCTCGGTCTCACCGCGACCCTGGTACGGGAGGACGGGCGCGAGTCCGATGTCTTCTCGCTGATCGGGCCGAAGCGGTTCGACGCGCCCTGGAAGGAGATCGAGGCCCAGGGCTATATCGCCCCCGCCGACTGTGTCGAGGTACGGGTCAACCTCACCGAGTCGGAGCGGCTGGCCTACGCCACCGCCGAGACGGAGGAGAAGTACCGCTTCTGTGCCACCACGGCCAGCAAGCGGAAGGTGACGGAGGCGCTGGTCGCCCGGCATCGGGGCGAGCAGACGCTGGTCATCGGGCAGTACATCGACCAGCTCGATGAGCTGGGGGCGCATCTGGACGCGCCCGTCATCAAGGGCGAGACATCGAACGCGCAGCGGGAGAAGCTCTTCGACGCGTTCCGCGAGGGCGAGATCTCGGTGCTGGTGGTCTCGAAGGTGGCGAACTTCTCGATCGACCTGCCGGAGGCGACGGTCGCCATCCAGGTCTCGGGGACCTTCGGTTCCCGCCAGGAGGAGGCCCAGCGGCTGGGCCGGGTGCTGCGTCCCAAGGCGGACGGGCATGAGGCCCGCTTCTACTCGGTCGTCGCCCGGGACACCATCGACCAGGACTTCGCCGCCCATCGCCAGCGCTTCCTGGCGGAGCAGGGATACGCGTACCGGATCGTGGACGCGGACGAGCTGATGAGCGGGGGAGAGAGGTAAGAGGGGTACGAGAGGTACTCGCGAGGCCGCCGGAGGGGCGCGGCCGGGGGGCGGACCGCGTCGCGTCGAAGCCGGGAGGGGCGCGAGGGAGGGCCGGGGGCGTCGCCCGAGGCCGGCGCCGTCAGTGGCGGCGGACGCCCGCCTCCTCGCCGTACTCCCCGAGGACCGCGACGCTGAAGACCGCGCCGAAGAAGACCTTGACGGCCTGGAGCGCGCCGCCGACGGGGTGGGCGGGGGCGGCGCCGGTCGCCTGGGCGCCGTGCTGGGTGGGGGTGGCGGCGGGGGTGAAGGTCGCTGTCGTCATGTATCCATGGTCCGGTCCGGCGGCCGTCCGGGCATCGGCCCACGGACGGAAAGCGATCCGTGCGCTTGTACGACTCCAGGTATAGGGGGATCCCTTAGGGGGCGGCACCTGGGGATGACCCGCCCCTCCTCCCTGCCGCCGAGAGGCCGCCATGAGCCCCGATGAGGGTGGAGCGGGTGGAGGTGGCCCGGCCGGCGGGGGTGGGGAGCGCCGGTACACCGGTGGGTTGGGCCCCTCCGCCCTGAGGAGGACGCGGTACCCGGCCGGGCGCGGCCACCACCGGGGCGCGGTCCTCCTCCCGTACCCGGGTACCCCCCGGTGGCCCCGCCCGTACCGGAGGCCGCCGCCGAGAACACGGCCGGGGACGCGGCCGAGAGCACGGCCGGGGACGCGGCCCTCCCGCCCTCCCGCCGTACCGCCCGGCGCGCCCGGCGCGCCCGCAGGGCGATACCCGTTCGACCCGTACCCCGCGCGCCGCTAGAATCGCGCGTCTTGCCCGCCTCCCCCGCCGGGGCCCCGCGCCCCGGGCCGGTGCCGGGAGTGCCGCCGTCCGGACGGAAACCGGACCGCCCCCCTCATGACCGCCCGCCCGCGCTCCGCCGCCCGCCGTGCGATCCCTCGCGCCGGGCGCGGACGCGTGCCGCCGCCCCGCCGGAGGACACCCATGAAGGACACCGCGACCGCGCACACCCCCGAGCCGGATCCCCTCGCCCGTGAGCGCGCCCATCTGGACTCCTCCCGGGCGGCCCTGCGCACCATGCGGGAGGAGGTGCAGGGCCTCGACATCTCCGACGTCACCGCGAACTGGGTCAACGCCCAGATCCTCCAGCGCCAGATCACCGACCGGATCAAGGAGCTGGCCGACCACGCCCACACCCCGCTCTTCTTCGGGCGGCTGGACTATCTGCCCACCACCCAGGAGGGCCAGCGGTTCTATATCGGCCGCCGTCATGTCCACGATGCCGTCGGGGATCCGATGGTGGTCGACTGGCGGGCGCCGGTCTCCCAGCCGTTCTACCGGGCCTCGCGCGCGGATCCGCAGGACGTACGGCTGCGGCGCCGTTTCGGCTATACGGGCGGTGAGCTGACCGCGTACGAGGACGAGGACCTCACCGACCCGGCCCAGCCCGCCCGTACCAGCCGACTGCTCCAGCGGGAGATCGAGCGGCCCCGCGTCGGGCCGATGCGGGACATCGTGGCGACGATCCAGCCGGAGCAGGACGAGATCGTACGGTCGGGGCTCGGCGGGTCCGTCTGCGTCCAGGGCGGTCCCGGCACCGGGAAGACGGCGGTCGGGCTGCACCGGGTCGCCTACCTCCTCTACGCGCACCGGGAGCGCCTGGCCCGCACCGGGACGCTGGTGATCGGCCCGAACCGGTCCTTCCTCCACTACATCGAGCAGGTGCTGCCCGCCCTCGGTGAGCTGGAGGTGCGCCAGTCGACCGTCGACGACCTCGTCGCCCATGTGGAGATCCGGGGCGAGGACGGCGCGGCGACGGCCACCGTGAAGGGCGACGCGCGGATGGCCCGCGTGCTGCGGAACGCGGTGTGGGCGCAGGTCACCACCCCCACCGAGCCGCTGGTAGTGGTGCGCGGCTCACGGCGGTGGCGGCTGCCCGCCTACGAGCTGGAGGAGATCGTCCAGGAGCTGCTGGACCGGGACATCCGCTACGGCGCCGCCCGGGAGGCCCTGCCGCAGCGGATCGCCCACGCCGTCCTCGTACGGATGGAGGAGTCGGGCGAGGCACCCGACGACCGGGTGCAGGACGCGGTGGCGCGCAACCCGGCGGTGAAGGCGTTCGTCAAGGCGGTCTGGCCGGTGGTGGACCCGGCGAAGGTGGTGCTGCGGCTGCTGTCGGACGCGTCGTACCTGGCCGAGCACGCCGAGGGCGTGCTCACGGCCGAGGAGCAGTCCACCGTGGTGTGGGAGCGGCCCGCGCGCGGGCTGCGCTCGGCGCGCTGGTCGGCGGCGGACGCGGTCCTGATCGACGAGGCCATGGACCTGGTGGAGCGGACACACTCCCTGGGACATGTGGTCCTGGACGAGGCGCAGGACCTGTCGCCGATGCAGTACCGGGCGGTGGGGCGGCGCTGCTCCACCGGTTCGGCGACCGTCCTGGGGGACCTGGCGCAGGGCACGACCCCCTGGGCGACGGGGAGCTGGCGGGAGGCCCTCGGGCATCTGGGCAAGCCGGACGCGGTCCTGGAGGAGCTGACCGCCGGTTTCCGCGTGCCGCGCGAGGTCATCTCGTACGCCTCCCGGCTGCTGCCGCACATGTCGCCGGGGCTGCGGGAGGTCAGCTCGGTACGGGAGTCGCCTGGCTCCCTGGAGGTCCGCGAGGCCGCGCCCGGCGAGCTGGACGCGGCGGTCGTCGCCGCCTGCCGGCGGGCGCTGGAGCGGGAGGGCTCGATCGGGCTGGTCGCGGCGGACGGACGGGTGGAGCCGTTGGCGGCCGCGCTGGCGGCGGCCGGGCTCGCCTTCCTCGACCCGGGCGAGGAGACCACGGCCGCCTCCCGGCTGACGCTGGTGCCCGCGTCGCTGGCGAAGGGCCTGGAGTACGACCATGTCGTCCTGGACGACCCGGCGACCCTGGTGGCGGCCGAACCGGACCGGCGGACGGGGCTGCGGCGGCTGTATGTGGCGCTGACGCGGGCGGTGTCGGGGCTGACGGTGGTGCATGAGGGGGCGTTGCCGGAGCAGCTGGGGTGACGGGGGCTTCGCACTGACCCGCCACGCGTGCGGGCCGTGACCCCCGCCGGTCGGCAGGGGGCCACGGCCCGTGCGGCTGAGTCGGTGGCTCAGGCGTCCAGCGTGGTGCGCCACTGGGCCACGGCGGCCGGGTCGACCGGGCCCGACCAGCCGGAGGGGCGGGCCGCGCCGCCGATGTGGAAGCCGGTCACCCCGGCGGTGAGCAGGGCGGGGACATGGTCCAGGCGCAGCCCGCCGCCGACGAGGATGTGCGGTGCGTAGCCGGGTTCGCCCTGGCGGGCGGCCTCGGCCAGCAGGGTCGGCAGGCCCTCGTCCACGCCCGCCGCCGCTCCGGCGGTGAGGTAGGTGTCGAGGCCGGGCAGGTCCGCGAGCTGCTTGCGCAGCGCGTCGCGGTCGGCGGCGCGGTCGATGGCGCGGTGGAAGGTCCAGGCGCAGCCGGGGATCTCCGCGATCAGCCGTTCCACCACGGCGGTGTCGGGCGCGCCCGTCTCGTCCAGGAAGCCGAGCACGAACTCGTCGGCGCCCTCGGCCCGCAGCTCCCGGGCGGCGCGCGCCAGGGCGTCGACGTCCTCGGGGGTGCCCGCCGAGAAGCCGTCGGTGAGCCGGAGCATCACCCGCAGGGGGATGTCCACGGCGGCGCGGATCGACGCGAACGTCTCGCGTGACGGCGTCAGCCCGTCCGCCGCCATGTCGGTGACCAGCTCCAGCCGGTCGGCTCCACCGGACTGCGCCGCGACCGCGTCCCGGGCGTCAAGAGCGATCACCTCCAGGACCGCACGGTTGCTCATGGAACCCATTCCTCCTGGGTGACGACGTCAGTTCGATAGGTCTAGTCCAATGCCAACCCTAATGCGCCCATCCGCGCCACGCAGCAGTGCACGGAACCTGTGCTACCGGAGGGCTGCTTTCCGGACTTGCGTACGATACCTAGAGGGGGTATACATAAAGACAGCTAGAGGTACCCCAGGGGGGTATCAGGCCGACGAGGGAGGACCCATGACGCACACGGCCACACATCACGAGGTAGAACTCGCCATCGGTGGCATGACGTGCGCCTCCTGCGCGGCTCGCATCGAGAAGAAGCTGAACCGCATGGAGGGCGTCGAGGCCACGGTCAACTACGCCACCGAGAAGGCCAAGGTCTCCTACCGGGCCGACGATGTCTCCGTAGCGGACCTGATCGGGACGGTCGAGGCCACCGGCTACCGCGCCACCCCGCCCCAGCCGAAGCCCCAGCACACCGTCGGCGACCCGGCGACGGAGAAGACGGACCCCCATGCGGACGGTGCGGGCGGCGAGGCCGACGATCCCGAGCTGCGGACGCTGCGCCAGCGGGTGATCACCGCCGTCACGCTCTCCGTGCCGGTCATCGCGATGGCGATGATCCCCGCGCTCCAGTTCCAGTACTGGCAGTGGCTCTCGCTCACCCTCGCCGCCCCCGTCGTCACCTACGCGGGCTGGCCCTTCCACCGCGCCGCCTGGAAGAACCTGCGCCACGGCGCGGCGACCATGGACACCCTGGTCTCGGTCGGCACCATCGCCGCCTTCGCCTGGTCGCTGTACGCGCTCTTCTTCGGCCACGCCGGAATGCCCGGCATGACCCACCCCTTCGAGCTGACGATCTCCCGCACCGACGGCGCCTCCAACATCTATCTGGAAGCCGCCGCGGGCGTCACCGCCTTCATCCTCGCCGGACGCTTCTTCGAGGCCCGCTCCAAGCGGAAGGCCGGGGCCGCGCTGCGCGCCCTGATGGAGCTGGGGGCCAAGGAGGTCACCGTCCTGCGCGACGGCCAGGAGGTCCGCGTCCCCACCGCCGAACTCGCGGTCGGCGACCGGTTCCTGGTCCGCCCCGGCGAGAAGATCGCCACCGACGGTGTCGTGATCGAGGGCTCCTCCGCCGTGGACGCCTCCATGCTCACCGGCGAGTCCGTCCCCGTCGAGGTCGCCCCCGGTGACGGCGTCACCGGAGCCACCCTCAACGCCGGCGGCCGCCTGGTCGTCGAGGCCACCCGCGTCGGCGCCGACACCCAGCTCTCCCGGATGGCCAAGCTGGTCGAGGACGCCCAGAACGGCAAGGCCGCCGCCCAGCGCCTCGCCGACCGGATCTCCGCCGTCTTCGTCCCGATCGTGATCCTGCTGGCGCTCGGCACCCTCGGGGTCTGGCTCGCCACCGGCGAGGGCTGGACCGCCGCCTTCACCGCCGCCGTCGCCGTACTGATCATCGCCTGCCCGTGCGCCCTCGGCCTGGCCACGCCCACCGCGCTCATGGTCGGCACCGGACGCGGTGCCCAGCTCGGCATCCTGATCAAGGGCCCCGAGGTCCTGGAGACCACCCGCAAGGTCGACACCGTCGTCCTCGACAAGACCGGCACCGTCACCACCGGCAAGATGACCCTGCTCGCCACCGCCGCCGCCGCCAACACCACCGAAGAAGAGGTCCTGCGGCTGGCGGGCGCCCTGGAGCACTCCTCCGAGCACCCCATCGCCCAGGCCGTCGCGGCGGGCGCCGCCGCCCGGGTCGGCACGCTGCCCACCCCCGAGGACTTCGCCAACATCCCCGGTCTCGGCGTCCAGGGCGTCGTCGAGGGCCACGCCGTCCTCGTCGGCCGCGAGAAGCTGCTCGCCGAATGGGCGATCACGCTCCCCGAGGAGCTGCGCCGGGCCAAGGCGGAGGCCGAGGCCGCCGGGCGCACCGCCATCGCGGTGGCCTGGGACGGCGAGGCCCGCGCGGTCCTCGCGGTCGCCGACGCGGTCAAGGAGACCAGTGCCGAGGCCATCACCCGGCTGCGGGCCCTGGGCCTGACCCCGATCCTGCTCACCGGCGACAACGAGGCGGTGGCCCGGGCCGTGGCCGCCGAGGTCGGCATCGAGGAGGTCATCGCCGAGGTCATGCCGGAGGACAAGGTCGACGTCGTCAAGCGCCTCCAGGCCGAGGGCCGCTCGGTCGCCATGGTCGGCGACGGCGTCAACGACGCCGCCGCGCTGGCCCAGGCCGACCTCGGTCTGGCGATGGGCACCGGCACCGACGCCGCCATCGAGGCGGGCGACCTGACCCTGGTCCGGGGCGACCTGCGGGCCGCCGCCGACGCCATCCGGCTGGCCCGGCGGACCCTCGGCACCATCCGGTCCAACCTCTTCTGGGCCTTCGCCTACAACGTCGCGGCTCTGCCGCTCGCCGCGCTCGGACTGCTCAGCCCGATGATCGCGGGCGCCGCGATGGCCTTCTCCTCGGTCTTCGTGGTCGGCAACAGCCTGCGGCTGCGGAGGTTCAAGGCCGCGGCGTAGTCCCCGTCCGCACACACGGCGGCCCGAGGCCCCTCCGGAACTCCGGAGGGGCCTCGGGTCCTTCTCGTATAGGTGTACGTGTACGGGTACGGGACCCGGGTGCCGCGCCTCAGCCGCCGAGGCCGCCGCTGCCGAACGCCCCGCCACCCACGTTCTTCCCGTGCAGGGGCCGCGCCTCGCGGCCCTTGCCCGTGCTGTGGGTGCTGTGGGTGTGCATGTTGTACGGGAGGAGCCGGTCGCCGTCCGTCGGGAAGGTGTCGGTGTCCTCCTCCCGTACCTCCTCGATATGGGCCCGGTGGTCCGGAGCCTTCGGCTGCTCCTCGGGGGTGGGAACCCGCAGTGCGGCACGGCGGCGGCCGTCGTACCACATCGCTCCGCAGAGCAGCGCGACCAGCACCGCCCCGAACAGGATCATGAGTGGCATCAGCCCTACCTCCGTGTCTCCCTGCCCCCCTGTTCCGCTAGGCGTCCCCCTGCACCCAGTGTGTCTCGTTCGCCCGATTTCTGCCTTCAGGGCCCGGGAGTGGACCCGGCCGGGGGTCTGGAGCCCGGGAGCCCGGGAGAGGGGGCGATCACCCCGTGATCGCGGGTGCGGGCGGGTGCGGGCGGGTGCGGGCGGGCGTACCGGCGGCGGGCGGTCCGGGGCGACGGGCCGGTCCCGTGTGGCGGGCGGTCCGGGGCGACGGGCCGGTCCCGTGTGGCGGGCGGTCCGGGGTGACGGGCCGGTCCCGCGCCGTGGCCCGTTCCGTACAGTCGGCGCATGGACCCCACCCGCGCCGACGCCGACCCCGCCGCCCTGCGGGCCCGGTGGCACGACACCCTGGCCGCCGCCCGCCACGGCCGCCCCGGGCCCGATCCGCTCCCCTACGCGGACCAGCTGCTGGAGCGCTGGTCGGAGCCCCAGCGCCGGTACCACACCCTGGCCCACCTCACCGCCGTGCTCGATCATGTCGACACCCTCGCCGCGTACGCCGACGACCCCGGCGCGGTCCGGCTGGCGGCCTGGTTCCATGACGCCGTCTATCTGCCCGAGCGCTCGGAGAACGAGGAGCGCTCGGCGCGGCTCGCCGAGCGGGCGCTGTCCGAGGCCGGGGTGGACGCGGCGGTCACGGCGGAGGTGGCCCGGCTGGTCCGCCTCACGGTCAGCCACGCGCCCGCCGACGGTGACGCCAACGGCGCGGTGCTGTGCGACGCGGACCTCGCGGTGCTGGCGGGTACCCCCGAGGGGTACGCGGTCTACGCCGACGCCGTACGGGAGGAGTACGCCTTCGTGCCCGACGACGCGTTCCGCGCGGGCCGGGCGGCGGTACTGCGCGGGCTGCTCGGGCTGGAGCGGCTCTACCGGACCCCGTACGGGCGGGAACGGTGGGAGGAGCGGGCCCGCCGGAACATGGCGGCGGAGCTGGAGCGGCTGACGGGGGCGGAGCGGCTCGCGGGGCCGGGCGAGCAGGTCTGAGCCGAAGCGAAGCCCCCCCCGTCACGCTGAAACATTTCCGTCACACGTTTCACACCCGTGATGGGAATGGCCGCCCGACAGCACAGGGTTACGCCAGGCATGCCCGACTCCCCATCCCGCTCCCGCATGCCCCTCGCCGTCTACATACTGGGCCTCTCGGTCTTCGCTCTCGGTACGAGCGAGTTCATGCTCTCCGGTCTGCTCCCGCCGATCGCCGACGACATGGATGTCACCATCCCGCAGGCGGGACTGCTGATCTCCGCGTTCGCGATCGGCATGGTCGTCGGCGCCCCGCTGCTCGCCGTCGCGACGCTCCGCCTCCCCCGCAAGGCCACGCTCACCGCACTGATCAGCGTCTTCGGGCTCGGCCAGGTCGCGGGCGCGCTGGCACCGAACTACGAGGTCCTCTTCGCGTCGCGCGTGGTCAGCGCGCTGGCGTGTGCCGGGTTCTGGGCGCTCGGCGCGGCCGTGGCCATCGCGATGGTGCCGCTGAACTCCCGGGCGCGGGCCATGGCCGTCATGATCGGCGGGCTGTCGATCGCCAACGTCCTCGGCGTCCCGCTCGGCGCCTTCCTCGGTGACCACTTCGGCTGGCGCGCGGCCTTCTGGGCCGTCGGCATCGCGTCCGCCATCGCCCTCGTCGGCGTCCTGACGCTGATCCCCCGCATTCCGCTGCCCGAGGAGCGCCCGGTGCTCCGGCGCGAGCTGGCGATCTACCGCGACCGCCAGGTCTGGCTCTCCGTGGCGATCACCGCGCTCGCGGCGGGCGGTGTCTTCGCGGCCTTCTCCTATCTCTCACCGCTGCTGACGGATGTCGCGGGCCTGGACGAGGGCTGGGTCCCGACCGTCCTCGGGCTCTTCGGCCTCGGGGCGCTGATCGGTACGACGGTGGGGGGCCGGATCGCCGACGGGCGGCTCTTCGGGGTGCTGCTGAGCGGCATCACGGCGTCGACGCTCTTCCTGGCGGCGCTGGCCCTGTTCGCCTCCAGCGCGGTGCTGACGGTCTCGCTGGCGTTCCTGCTCGGGTTCTCCGCCTTCTACACCGCCCCGGCGCTCAACGCGCGGATGTTCAACGTGGCGGGGGCGGCCCCCACGCTGGCGGGCGCGACGACGACGGCGGCGTTCAACCTGGGCAACACGGGCGGCCCCTGGCTGGGCGGCACGGTGATCGACCTGGACTTCGGCTACGCGGCGACGGCCTGGGCGGGCGCGGGCATGCTCGTCGTGGCGCTGGGTCTGGTGGCGATCTCGCTGCGGCTGCACACCGCTTCCTCCCGTGTGGTGGCGTCCTCCGGGCCGAAGGAGCCGGGAGCGCCGGCGGAGGCGCCGGCGGCGCCCCTGCCGGAATCCTCGACGGCGGCTGGGGCGGCGTCCGCGGCGGAGCGGCCTCAGCGGCAGGCCCCGGCCGCTCCCGCCGAGGTCTGACCCCGGCACCCCGGCCCCCCGGCACCCCGGGATTCGGGACCCCGGCACCCGGCTCCCCCTGTCTCCACCCGGCTCCACCCGCCTCGCGCGGCCGACAGCCCCGCCCTCCCCGTACCGGGACGGCGGGGCTGTCCCGTGCGGCGCCCCTGTCCTGAGCGGCCGTGACCCGGCCGCCCGGCCGCTCACTCCGGCCCCGCCCGTCCCTGTCACGGACGACCGACGAACCGACCCGGCCGGATGCACCGACGGACTCGCCGCCTCCCGACCTCCGACCCCGTGACCCGCCGACCGCACACGATCGGATTCCGAGCCGCCCGGACCCGTCCCGCCCCCAGACCGAAGCGATCCCGCCCCCAGACGGTCGGAACCGGACCCGTACCCGTGTCAGCTCAGCCGACCCTTGGGCCGCCTGAGCCCCGTCCGTACCAGGATCCCCACGATCTCCCGGCTGGAGACCTCCACCGCGCCCGCCGCCACGGCGTCCCCGTACCGGTGGGAGGGGATGTCGTAGTGATCCCGCTCGAACGCCTGCGCGGGGGCCCCGAGCGAGGCGGCGAAGGTGTGCAGCTCCTCGAAGGAGACATCGCTGATCAGGTGGGACCACATCCGCCCATGGCCGGGCCAGGTCGGTGGGTCGATATAGACCGTCATCAGCGCAGACCGCCGACGGGCGCCACGACCACCCCGGCCTGGTGGCAGACCCAGCGCGGCTCGGCGCCCAGCTCCGGCTCGACCTCCAGCGCGTGCGGGTCGCCCGTGTCGCAGACCGGGCAGAGCGGCCAGCGGCCGTGCCGCTCCAGGAGGGCGTCCTGGACATCCTGGGCGACCAGTCCGGTGACGTACTCCCGGCCCTCGGGCCACTGCTCGGCCCACCAGCGACGGTGGGTGACCGCGTCCTCGACCAGGGAGACGACCTCGGCGTCGGCCACGTCCCGGGCGGCGAGATCGGCGAGGACCAGGGCGCGTGCGGCGTGGAGGGCCTGCTCCAGGGGGTTGGCGACATCCATGGGGCCATTGTCGCCCGGTCCCGGCGGTCGGGGCGCCCCCACCGCCCGGTCCCGGC
>NZ_JBHVHF010000056.1:0-32897 GCF_042800315.1 Streptomyces sp. NPDC057638 | reverse complement strand
GCCCGGGGCACCGCGCCCCCGTGTGCCAGGGGACTACTGGTCCCCCTTGGCCTGCTCTCCCTTGGCCGCCTTCTTCTCGGCCGAGTCCTCGATGACCGCCTCCGCGACCTCCCGCATCGACAGTCGCCGGTCCATCGAGGTCTTCTGGATCCAGCGGAAGGCGGCGGGCTCGGTCAGCCCGTACTCGGTCTGGAGGATGCTCTTGGCGCGGTCGACCAGCTTGCGGGTCTCCAGCCGCTGGCTGAGGTCGGCGACCTCCTTCTCCAGCGCCTTCAGCTCGGTGAAGCGGGAGACGGCCATCTCGATGGCCGGGACCACGTCGGTCTTGCTGAACGGCTTGACCAGATAGGCCATCGCCCCCGCGTCGCGGGCGCGCTCGACCAGATCGCGCTGGGAGAAGGCGGTGAGCATCAGGACCGGGGCGATGGACTCCTCGGCGATCTTCTCGGCGGCCGAGATCCCGTCCAGGACCGGCATCTTCACATCGAGGATGACCAGGTCGGGCCGGTGCTCACGGGCCAGTTCGATGGCGCGTTGGCCGTCTCCGGCCTCGCCGACGACCGCGTACCCCTCCTCTTCCAGCATCTCCTTGAGATCGAGGCGGATCAGGGCCTCGTCCTCCGCGATGACCACCCGGGTCGTCTGCGGCGGAGTGTGCGACGCGTCGTCGTCGGCGATGGGCTGGGGCGAGTCGGGGGCGGTCACGGGACTCCTCATTCCAGGCAGGGTGCTCCCCATGAGACTACCCAGCTCCTGTAAGGTGGGGGCACAAAGGGTGGCACACATCCTTTGTTTCAAAGGGCGCCCCGGTAGCCCAGCGGTAGAGGCAATGGTCTCAAACACCATCCAGCGTGGGTTCGAATCCCACCCGGGGCACTTTACCTTTACTTCCATGGTCACGAATTAGGCCCCTCTTCGGAGGGGCCTCTTCGCTGTTCAGCGTCGGCCGTCGTCCTCGCCAATGCGATGAATACGGACCAGATTGGTGGAACCGGCTACTCCGGGCGGGGATCCCGCAGTGATCACGACGATGTCCCCGCGCTCACAGCGGCCGATCCGCAACAGCTCCTCATCGACCTGCGCCACCATGGCGTCGGTGGAGTCCACCCAGGGACCGAGGAAGGTCTCCACCCCCCAGGTGAGATTGAGCTGGGAACGGGTCGCCGGGTCCGGAGTGAAGGCCAGCAGCGGGATCGGCGAACGGTAGCGGGAGAGCCGCCTGACCGTGTCTCCGGACTGGGTGAAGGCGACCAGGAACTTGGCGCCCAGGAAGTCCCCCATCTCGGCCGCCGCGCGGGCGACCGCGCCGCCCTGGGTACGCGGCTTGTTCCGCTCGGTCAGCGGCGGCAGCCCCTTGGCCAGGACGTCCTCCTCGGCCGCCGCGACGATCCGGCTCATCGTACGGACCGTCTCCACCGGGTACTTGCCCACGCTGGTCTCGCCCGAGAGCATCACCGCGTCGGTGCCGTCGATGACCGCGTTGGCCACATCGGACGCCTCCGCCCGGGTGGGCCGGGAGTTGTCGATCATCGAGTCCAGCATCTGGGTGGCGACGATGACCGGCTTGGCGTTGCGCTTCGCCAGCTTGATGGCGCGCTTCTGGACGATCGGCACCTGCTCCAGCGGCATCTCCACGCCCAGATCGCCCCGGGCGACCATGATGCCGTCGAAGGCGGCCACGATCTCCTCGATGTTCTCCACCGCCTGCGGCTTCTCCACCTTGGCGATGACGGGGACCCGGCGCCCCTCCTCGTCCATGATCCGGTGGACGTCGGTGATGTCCCGGCCGCTGCGGACGAAGGAGAGGGCGATGAGATCCACCCCGATGCGCAGCGCCCACCGGAGGTCCTCGATGTCCTTCTCGGAGAGCGCGGGCACGGAGACCGCGACACCGGGGAGGTTGAGCCCCTTGTGGTCGGAGACCATGCCGCCCTCGATCACCCGGGTGCGCACCCGGGGGCCGTCCACGGCGGTGACCTCCAGGGTGACCTTGCCGTCGTCCACGAGGATCCGCTCACCCGGGGTGACATCGTTGGCGAGACCCGCGTAGGTGGTGCCGCAGATCTCGCGGTCGCCCTCGGTCTCCTCGACGGTGACGGTGAACGTGTCCCCGCGCTCCAGCAGCACGGGCCCCTCACGGAAGCGCCCCAGCCGGATCTTCGGCCCCTGGAGGTCGGCGAGGACCCCGACGCTGCGGCCCGACTCGTCGGACGCCTTGCGCACCCGGTGGTAGCGCTGCTCGTGGTCGGCGTAGAGACCGTGGCTGAGATTGAAGCGGGCCACGTCCATTCCGGCGTCGACCAGAGCCTTGATCTGTTCGTACGAATCGGTGGCGGGGCCCAAGGTACAGACGATTTTCGCTCGGCGCATGGCGTGAGCCTACGCTCACCGGACCGGTGGGGCATTGGCCGCGTGTGACGACTCAACGGCCTTTGGATGAAAGGTTATTGACAAGCGTTGAATTGTGCGGACGCGCGCTCCGATGAGCGAATTCAGTGCTCCGGACGGGTGAGATCGGGGGGTGTCGCGGTGAAGTGGGCCGTGACCACGGCGGACACCCACTGGGGCTCGGGTTCGAGGTCGAGGACGGCCTCGGCCTCCGCGAGAAAACGTCCGCCCGCGCCCCGGGGGCGGGGCATCATGTCGTCGTCGGGGACATCGCTCAGCTCCACCAGCGCCACCAGCCGGGAGCCGAGCGCCTCCGCGTACTCACGGGCCCGGCCGACCGCCTCCCGGACGGCGCGGCGGCGGACCTCCGCGTGGACGGGCGAGTCGGGGCGCAGCCGCCACCAGGGCCCGCCGAGGTCGGTCAGCTCCAGCTCGGCCAGCCCGCTGACCAGTTCACCGAGAACCGACGGCACGAAGAGCTCCACGGTGAGGGAGACCTCGCCCACATAGGCGCGGACCCGTTCGCCCCGGCCGCGCGAGGACAGCTCGGGGGTGACCCGCAGCTCCCCGCTCGAAGCCCGCGCCTCGTCCCCGTAGGAACGGACCAGCTCCAGCGCGGCGGCGTTGCGGCGGGTGAGGTCGGCGAGGACGGCATCGCGGTCACCGCCCCGGGCCCGCACCGTGACCCGGATGCCGACGCTCTCCGGGGCGACCTCCATCGACGCCACCCCGCGCACCGAGATCCGGGGCGTCGCCGGGGTGCCGAACGCGACGGGCGCGGTGGTGAGGGGGGTGGGTGCGTCGGTCACGGCGGGCTCCCTGCTGTGGGCGCGGATCCGCTCACCCGGACGGGAGTCACTCCCGCCCGGGTGAGCCGTCGGATGCCTCCACCCTGCCATCCCGGGCGTACGGAGGGGACCACCCCGCGCGGCTCGGCTAGATCCCCTGGCGCAGCGGGGTCAGCCGTTTCGCCGGGGCCGGGACCCTCGGGGCCTCGCGGCGCTCCAGGCCGAAGCTGGTGAACGCGGTGCGGCGCGGCATCGGATAGGGCTCCTCGCCCGTGAGCGAGTTGAGGACGCACGCGCCGCGCCAGGCCGCCAGGCCCAGATCGGGCGCGCCGACGCCGTGGGTGTGGGTCTCCGCGTTCTGTACGTACACCGAACCGGTCACCGAGTCGTCCAGGATCATCCGGAACTCGGCGTCGATCCGGGGCCGTCCGGAGGAGTCATGCCGCAGATAGGGATCGAGCCCGGCCAGCAGGGTCTCCGCCGGGCGCTGGCGGTAGCCGGTGGCCAGGACGACGGCGTCCGTGGTGAGCCGGCCCCGGGTGCCCTGCTGGAGGTGTTCCAGATGGAGTTCGACCCGGGTCGTCGCGATCCGCCCCGCCGTCCGGACACCGACTCCGGGGGTGAGGACGGCGTCCGGCCAGCCGCCGTCGAGCGTACGGCGGTACAGCTCGTCGTGGATGGCGGCCAGGGTGTCCACGTCGATCCCCTTGTGGAGCTGCCACTGGCGCGGCACCAGCCGGTCCCGGGTCTGCTCCGGCAGGGCGTGGAAGTAGCGGCTGTAGTCGGGGGTGAAGTGTTCGAGACCGAGCTTGCTGTACTCCATCGGCGCGAACGCCTCCGTACGCCCCAGCCAGTGCAGCCGCTCGGCGCCCGCCGGACGGGCGCGCAGCAGATCGAGGAAGATCTCCGCGCCGGACTGCCCGGAGCCGATCACGGTGATGTGCCCGGCGGCGAGCAGCTCCTCCCGGTGGTGGAGATAGTCCGAGGAGTGGATCACGGGCACGGCCGCGCTCCGCACCAGCGGGCGCAGCGGCTCGGGGACGAACGGCTCGGTGCCGATGCCGAGGACGATATGCCGGGCGTGGGTGCGGCCGAGCGCCTGCGCCTCCCCGTCCTGGTCGAGCTGGGTGAAGTCCACCTCGAACAGCCCCCGTTCCGGGTTCCAGCGGACCGCGTCCACCTGGTGGCCGAAGTGGAGTCCGGACAGGCCGTCACCGACCCAGCGGCAGTACGCGTCGTACTCCGCCCGGTGGATATGGAACTTCTCGGCGAAGTAGAAGGGGAAGAGCCGCTCGCGCGAGCGCAGATAGTTGAGGAAGCTCCACCGGCTGGCCGGGTCGACCAGGGTCACCAGATCGGCGAGGAACGGCACCTGGAGCGTGGCGCCCTCGATCAGCAGCCCGGGATGCCAGCTGAAACGCGGCCGCTGCTCGAAGAAGGCGGTGCTGAGCGGCGTCGTGATCCCGTCGGCGAGGGCCGCCAGGGAGAGGTTGAACGGGCCGATGCCGATGCCCACCAGGTCGTGGGTGCGGTCCAGGTCCGGCGCGGGTGCGGGCGAGGCGGTCATGGGGTGCCTTCCACGAGTTCGATCAGGTGGTTCAGGTCGCCGGGGGTGGCGTGCGGGTTGAGGAGGGTCGCCTTGAGCCAGAGCCGTCCATCGGCGCGGGCCCGGCCCAGGACGGCACGGCCCTCGGTCAGCAGGGCGCGGCGGATCGCGGCGACCCGGTCGTCATCGGCGTCCTCGGGACGGAAGAGGACGGTGGTGAGGGTGGGCCGCCGCCACAGTTCCAGCCCGGGACGGGTCTCGATCAGGTCGGCGAGAAGCTGGGCGCGCTCGGCCACCCGGTCCAGCAGCGCCGCCAGCCCGTCCCGGCCGAGCGCGCCGAGCGTGACCGCGATCTTCAGCACATCGGGGCGGCGGGTGGTGCGCGGGGAGCGACCGAGGAGATCGGGCAGGCCCGCGTCGGTGTCGTCGTCCGCGTTCAGATAGTCGGCGGTCAGCGCGAGCGGGGCGAGCCGGGAGTGGTCGGCGACCACGAAGAGCCCGGCGGCCACCGGCTGCCAGCCGAGCTTGTGCAGATCGAGCGTGACCGAGTGGGCCCGCTCCAGGCCGTCCAGGAGGGCGCGGTGGGCGGGGCTGAAGAGAAACGCTCCGCCATAGGCGGCGTCCACATGCAGCTCGGCGCCATGGCGGGCGCACACATCGGCGAGGGCGGGGAGCGGGTCGATCCGGCCGGTGTCGGTGGAGCCCGCCGTGGCGACGACGAGACGGGGGCCGGGGGGAAGAGCGGTGAGCGCCGTGTCGAGGGCGGCGGGGTCAAGACCGCCCGCGTCGGCGCCGCCCTTCACCTGGGTGGCGTTGGCCGCCGGGACCGCCAGCGGGTCCGGCAGGCCCAGCAGCCAGGCGGCGCGGCGTACGGAGTGGTGGGTGCCGGTGGAGCACACCACCTGGAGCGGGCGGTCCGGACGGCGCTCGCGGGCGAGGAGCAGCGCGAGCTGGTTGGACTCGGTGCCACCGCTGGTCACCAGCGCGTCGGGTAACGCCGCCGCCGGGTACACCTCCCGCGCGAGCACACCTGTCACCAGGCGCTCCAGCTCGGAGGCGGCCGGGGCCTGGTCCCAGGAGTCCAGTGACGGGTTCAGCGCGGAGGCCGCGAGATCGGCGGCGACCGCGAGCGCGAGGGGCGGGGTGTGCAGATGCGCCGCACACAGGGGATCCGCCGGATCGGCGGCGCCGAGCGCCACCGCGCGGACGATCCGCGCGAGCGCGTCCTCGGCGCCGGTGCCATGGTCGGGGAGTACGGCTCCGAGGGCGCGGCGGGTGTGCTCGGCGACGGCGGCCGGGCCGCCGGGCGGAAGCGGACCACCGCGCTCCGCCGCGCCCTTGGCGAGGGCGGTGAGCACGGTGTCGAGGAGGGGACGCAGGGCGGTGGGGCCGTGAGGGCCGCCGGAGAGGGGGGTGTCGGGGGGCATACGGGTCCTTCGGGCGGGTGCGTTCGGGTCACCCCCGCGTGGGAGGGGGTGCGCGTGGTGTCCAACGAGTGGGAACGGGAGGTGGTATTGGGCGGGGCCGGGGCGTGGCCCTCGTGCCGGGCGGGCGGGCCGTCGTGGGCCGGGGCTCCCGTGTGGCCCGGGCCCTCGTGCGTGGCGGGCCCCTGTGGCCCAGCCGTGGGAAGGGTGGGGCGTTGACAGGGGGGAGGGGATCGGGGAGGGTCTGGGGATGCAGCCACTGGGTGACCTGCGGGTCCTTCTTGTGGAGCGCCGCCACGTCGACCTGGTCCGTGTCGCGAGCGCCATCTGTCGTCGCGTCTGACGCACCCCGCCACTCCCTGAGTTCTCCTCAGTCCCCCGGCTGATCCGGCATGTCCCGGACCGCCGTTCCCCTCGCCCTGGCGGCCCCGGACCGGCCGCCGGGTGCGGACTCGCACTCCTGCCCTGGAGCACCCCTGTGACCTCTGTCGACCCTTCCCTGTCCCGGCGTGCCTTCGGCGGTTCCGCCGCCGGGGCCGTGGCGGCCCTCGGGCTCTCCGCCACCGACGCCTCCGCCGAGAGCGGTGGAGCCGCCTTCACCGAGCGCCCGTTCCGTGCCGCCCCCGCGCCCGGCCGGGGTGCCCGCCGCCGCCCCAACATCCTGTTCATCCTGGGCGATGACCTGGGATGGGCCGATCTGTCCTCGTACGGCGCCCCGGAGATCCGTACCCCGCATCTGGACCGGCTCGCCCGGCAGGGTGTGCGGTTCACCGACGCGTACAGCGGCTCGGCGACCTGCTCGCCCACCCGGTTCAGCCTCTACACCGGCCGCTATCCGGGCCGTACCAGGGGCGGGCTCGCCGAGCCGATCGCGGACCGGTCGGTGGGGCTCGAACCCACTCATCCCACGCTCGCCTCGCTGCTGGGTGACGCGGGGTACCGTACGGCGCTCATCGGCAAGTGGCACTGCGGCTATCTGCCCGACTACAGCCCCACCCGCTCCGGCTGGGACGAGTTCTTCGGCAACTTCGGCGGGGCGCTGGAGTACTACTCCAAGCTCAGCTCCCGGGGTGAGTACGACCTCTACGAGGGCGACGCCGAGTACCACGATCTGCGCTACTACACCCGGATCCTGACCGAACGGGCCGTCGAGTATGTCAGCCGCGACCATGAGCGCACCCCCTGGCTGCTCAACCTCAACTTCACCACCCCGCACTGGCCGTGGATCGCCGACGGTGACGAGGAGACCAGCGCCGAGATCGTCCGGCGGATCAAGGCGGGCGAGCGGCGGCCGCTGTTCCACCAGGACGGGGGCTCGCTCGCGAAGTACCGGCAGATGGTCGAGGACCTGGACCGCTCGATCGGCCAGGTGCTCACCGCCCTGCGGCGGTCCGGTCAGGAGGAGGACACCCTGGTCTTCTTCGCCAGCGACAACGGCGGCGAACGCTTCTCGTACAACTGGCCGCTCAGCGGCAACAAGGGCTCGCTCCTGGACGGCGGCATCCGGATCCCCTCGATCCTGCGCTGGCCCGCGCGGATCGAGGGCGGGCAGGTCAGCCGGATACCGGTGTACTCCCCCGACTGGACGGCGACCCTGCTGGAGGTGGGCGGGGCGCGGCCGCATCCGGCGTACCCGCTCGACGGTGTCAGCCTCGCGGGCTATCTGCTGCGCGGCGCCGAGGCGCCCGAGCGCGATCTGTTCTGGCGGGTACGGGGGGAGCGGGCGCTGCGGCGGGGCGAGTGGAAGTACTACCGGGGCAAGGACGGCCGGGACCGCCTGCACCGGCTCTCGGAGGACCTCCGCGAGCAGGCCGACCAGGCCGCCGTACGGCCCGGGCTGCTGGCGGAGCTGCGGACGGCGTGGGAGCGGATCGACCGGGGGCTGCTGCCGTACCCCGTGTGAGCGGCGCGGGGGGGGCGGGCGCGGGCCCACCCCCCTGTCAGTCCCTGGTTTGGATCAGCCCCGGGCGTGGAGCGCGCGCTTCAGGTCGTCGACCTGGTCGGCGAGCTTGCGCCGCAGCGCGGGGATCATCTCCGCCTCCTTCAGACACTCCTCCCCCAGCGCCAGCGTCTGCGCGTCGACCGCGTACGCCGGGAAGGCGTGGAACCCGATGGCCTCCGCGATGGCCGGGCCCCGCCGCTGTGCCACCGCGACCGCGTCGGGGAAGAACCGGGGGATGTACTCCCGTACCAGCTCGTCCTGCTCCGGCTGCCAGAAACCGCGCGAGACCGCGCGTACCAGGTAGTTGGAGAGCGTGTCGGAGGTGAACAGCAGCTCCCAGGCGGCGGCCTTGGCCTCGGGGGTGGGGAGCGCGGCGCGGCAGCGGGCCGCGCCCTCCTGCCCGGTGGAGCTGGGGTCGCGCTCCCGTTCGGCCGCGATGGCGGCCTCGTCGGTGGCGCCGAGGACGGCGAGCCGGTACAGGACGCGCCAGCGCAGCTCGGGGTCCAGCTCCGGGCCGCCGGTGACGCTGCCGTCGGCGAGCCACTCCTGGATGGTCTCCGGCTGGGCGGTCGCGTCGATGAGGTGGCGGACGGCGATCAGCCGGAGCCCGCCGTCGCTGCCGTCCTCGGTGCGCCGCATCAGGTCGCGGCAGATCGCGCGGATCGCGGCCAGGGCGGCGGACCGCTCCTCCGTACCGCTGTAGCGGAGCGCGATCTGGGTGGTGGCGAAGGTGAGCACGCCCTCGGCGATGGCGAGGTCGTTCTCGCGCGGCAGATGGGCGCGGGCGGTCTCCAGATAGGCGGCGGGGGCGAGTTCGCCGTCGCGGACCATGTCACGGGCCGCGTTCCAGATCACCGCGCGGGTGAGCGGGTCCGGGATCCGGGAGAGCACCTGCCCCACGGTGGTCCAGGAGTGCGCGTCGAGCCGGATCTTGGCGTAGGTGGTGTCGTTGTCGTTGAGGACGACGAGCGCGGGGCGGCGGCCGGAGCGTTCGATGACGGCGTCGCCGGTGCCCTCGGCACCCGGTACGTCGATCTCGAAGCGGTCGCGCGCGGTGACGCGGTCCGGGTCGACCGGGTCGGTGTCATAGGCGCGGACGGAGATCCGGTGCGGGCGCTCACCGCTCCGGCCGACGGTGAGCGACCAGCCGCCGTCGGCCTCGGTGACGGCCGGGGTGAGGGTGTCGACCCCGGTGGTACGCAGCCAGCTCCCGGCCCAGGAGTGGACATCGCGGTCGGTGGCCTCGGCGAGGGAGTCGATGAAGTCGGCGAGGGTCGCGTTGCCGAACTTGTGCCGCTCGAAGTGGAGGTTGATCCCGGCGAGGAAGTCCTTCTCGCCCATCCAGGTCACCAGCTGACGCAGCGCGGAGGCGCCCTTGGCGTAGGAGATCCCGTCGAAGTTGAGCAGCGCGGAGGCGGTGTCCGGGACCGCGTCCGGGTCCGGGGCGACGGGGTGGGTGGTGGGCCGCTGGTCCGCGTCGTAGCCCCAGCCCTTGCGGTTGACGGCGAAGTCGACCCAGGTGTCGGTGAAGCGGGTGGCCTCGGTGAGGGTCTGGTACCCCATGTACTCGGCGAACGACTCGTTCAGCCAGATGTCGTCCCACCAGCGGAGGGTGACCAGGTCACCGAACCACATATGCGCCATCTCATGCGAGATGACCATGGCCCGGGTCTGCCGCTCGGTGTCGGTGACGGCGGAGCGGAAGACGTAGTCGTCGCGGAAGGTGACCAGCCCGGGGTTCTCCATCGCGCCCGCGTTGAACTCGGGCACGAACGCCTGGTCGTACGAGTCGTACGGATACGGCTCCTCGAACTTCTCGTGGTACCGGTCGAAGCACTGCCGGGTGATCTCGAACAGCTCGTCGGCGTCGGCGTCCAGATGGGGGGCGAGCGAGCGGCGGCAGTGGAGCCCGAACGGCAGCCCGGCGTGCTCGGTGCGGATGGAGTGCCAGGGCCCGGCGGCGACGGCCATGAAGTACGTCGCGAGCGGCGGCGTCGGGGCGCAGGTCCAGCGCCCGTCACCGTGGTGGGTGGCCACGCCGTTGCCCAGGACCGTCCAGCCCTCGGGCGCCGTCACCGACAGTTCGAGCACGGCCTTCAGGTCGGGCTGGTCGAACGCCGCGAAGACCCGCTGGACGTCCTCCATGAAGAGCTGGGTGTAGACATACGTCTCCCCGTCGGAGGGATCCGTGAAGCGGTGCATGCCCTCGCCGGTGCGCGAGTAGCGCATGTCCGCCTCGACGCTCAGCTCGTGCGCGCCCTCGGTGAGCCCGGTCAGCGCGAGCCGGTTCCCGTCGAGGGAGGCGGGGTCGAGCGCCTTCCCGTCGAGGGTGACGGAGCGCAGGACCGCGGGCTTGACCTCGAAGAACGTGTCCCCCTGCGCGCGGGCGGTGAACTGTATGACGGTGCGGGAGCCGAAGGTCTCCTCAGCGCCACCGGACGGCGTCAGGTCAAGATCGACGGAGTACCGGTGGACGTCGAGAAGCTGGGCTCGATTCTGCGCTTCCTCGCGCGTGAGTACGGACATGAGGGCCATGCTGCCTGATGAGGGGCGCCGAGCACATGGGGAATGGGTTGCGCTCTGAGCGCACGGGGGGTGGGGGCGGGGGCGCGCCGAGGCGCGGCCGCCGGGACGCCTGTCATCGAGGGCCAGCGGTCCGGGCGCCGTCATGGTCCACCGGTCCGCCCGCCGCGCGGAGCGGACCCGTCCGCCAACGCCAACGCCGGGGGCTCCCCGCGCCACCCACCGAACGCGCGGAGCAGGCCCCTACACACGACTGACATGAGGCTGTCACACGAGGCCGGAACGCGCGGTCGGCCGCCACGCGTTTCCCCTGACATGACCACAGGAGTAGCGCTCCACGCGAGCGACGCCGAGAACCAGGTCGACGCGACCGTCCAGCTCGCCCACGAGGCCGCGGCCGCCGGATTACGGTCGGCCTGGTTCGGCCAGACCTTCGGCGCGGACTCGCCCCTGCTCGCCGCGATCGTCGGGCGCGAGGTGCCCGGCCTCCAGGTCGGCACCTCGGCGATCCCCGTCTTCGGCCGCCACCCCCTGCTCGTCTCCAGCCAGGCCCAGACCGCCCAGGCGGCCACCCACGGCCGCTACCACCTCGGGCTGGCGCTCGGCACCAAGCACCTCACCGAGACGGGCTTCGGCATCCCCTACGAACGTCCCGTCGCGCGCCTGCGGGAGTTCCTCACCGCGCTGCGGCAGCTGACCGAGACCGGCGCCGCCGACTTCCACGGCGAACTGCTGACCGCGACGACACCGATCCCCGCGCGGGTGCCGGGCGCCGAGAACGGGGTGCCGCTGCTCGTCGCCGCGATGGGCCCCCAGGCGCTGCGCGTCAGCGGCGAACTGGCGGACGGGATCCTGCCCTATCTGGCCGGCCCCCGCGCCCTGAGCGAGCACATCGTCCCGGCGGTCACCGCGGCGGCGGAGGCCGCCGGGCGGCCCGCGCCCCGGATCGTCGCCCTCGTCCCCGGCGTGGTGACCGACGATGTCGACGCGGTACGGGAGAAGGCCGCCGAGCAACTCGCGTTCTACGAACAGTTCCCGTCCTACGCACGGGTGATCGGGCTCTCCGGTGGCCAGCGGGCCGTCGACGTGGCGGCCATCGGCGACGAGCGGACCGTCGCCGACGAGATACGGCGGTACCGGGACGCCGGGGCGACGGAGGTGGTGTTCTCGGAGACGGAGATCGCCGGAGAGGCCGACCGGCGGCGGACGTGGGCGCTGCTCGGGGAGCTGGCGGGCTGAGGGGCGGGGCCGCCTCGGGCGCCGTGAAGGAGTTATTGGGAAATCGTGAAGGTTGGGTGTGTGTTTTCCGCATGCGTTGAGGGAAGGAGGAGGTGCCGGGTCCGTGCGGTGTGCGCCCGCGCGGACCCGGTTCGCTAGCCGGGGCGGTGGTCGGGGCTCTGTTGCTGATGTCGGCGGAGGAGGACGCGGGCGTCGGTGGCGGCGGAGTGGTCGTGGGTGGTGCGGGCGCGGCGTTCGGCAGCCACGAGGTCGTCGCAGGTCGGGCAGGTGGGGGGCTGTTGTTCGTTGACGATCGGGTCGTTGGCTCGGGCGCGGAGGATGCGGGCTTCGCGGACGCCGCGTACCGGGAGTCCCCAGGTGGTGAGCTGCTTCTTCATCCAGGCGTCGGAGACGTGGTACTCGGCGGCGAGGGCCTTGATGGACTCGCCCTCGCAGTAGCGGGCGATGACGCTGGTCTTGTCGGTGTGGACGTGGTCGCGTCCGGTACGGGGCACGGCTCATCTCCTCGGGGTGCGAAGGCGGAAGAACGGACGGATGTACAGCACGCGGGCGGGACGGGGGCTGATCGCCAGGGTGTAGCGGTCCGGGCCATCCGGGATGACGACGGACACGGCCACGCCCTGATCGAGCCGAGCCCGCGCGGCACGGTCTTCGGCGGGATCGGTAGCCCACACCCGAATCTCGGTCGGAGCATCCGGCACGGGGACCTGTTCGCAGCGGGTGGTCCAGGGAGCCCGCGCCGGGTCAGGGTCCAGCCCGTCGGCCAGCCGCAACGCCTGCATCCGCAACCACGTCAGGGCCACGCCCTGCGAACGGGTCCGCAGAGTGCCCAGAACAAACGGAACGATCTCCCCCGACCCGTACACCGGGCCCTCAGCGATGACGTGACACAGGTACGCGACGGGCGGACCGCTCACGCCGGACCACCGTCCTCCAGCAGCCGCTCCAACTCGGCATCAAGCCGCGCCTGACACGCCTCGGCCTCAAGCCCCCGGCTCCACTCATCGACACAGTCCGCGTCCCAGCGCAGCCGCAACAGCTCGAACCCGAGCCCCAACCGCTCCTCAGCCGACCCGAGCGCGAGCAGCAGCCAGAGCCATAACCGCATCACGGCAACCGCCAGTGCGCGTGCTCCGCGTTGATCTCCCGCACCCGCTCACGCAACGACCGCAAGAGCGGTGATTCGCTCTCGCTACTCGTTACCTCCTGTTCGCCAGAGGGCGAGGGCGACGGCTTCGATTCATCCGGTTGTGGATTGGACGGCATGACGCACACCTCATGGCATTCGGTGACTGATCGGATTCCAGCGACCGTCGACCCAGCGCACGGGGCCAGCCTTGGTGTCAGCGGCAGACTTCCCGGCAGCTATGCCGACCCCATCAGCGTCGGCCGATTAGCGTCGCAGCGGCATGACCGACAGGGGTTACCGAGGCGGTAATACACTCGTTGTGGCTCCTGCAAGGCGCGCTTGCGTGCGTAGGACTGATCCGGAAGTCGGCCCGTATGGATGCCCATAACCCCGGTCCCCTTGCCCGTGATGTACTCGATCGACCAGACATTCGAGCAGCACTTATCGAGCATGACTTCGCTGCGGCCTTCGCCCTGATCAAGAAATGGGGCGGGCTCTCCCAGAACAAGATCGCGTCCGCTTGCCAGCTCACCCCCGGCAAGGTGTCCACGATCATCGGCGGTACCCACCGGGTCACCTCATTCGATGTGATCTGCCGAATCGCCGACGGGCTCCACATTCCCGGCCACATGCTCGGCCTCGCGGCCCGCCCCTGGGAAGCGCAACAACCCCCTTCCTCTCCCGAGCCGCCAACTCCGTCGCGACCTGACGAGGTCCCATGGCGCCCCGACACGACCGTGGAGCTGGCGACCGACCTGACGAGGAGCGAACTCGTGATGGATCGACGCACCATGACACGTGCCCTCACCGGAATGGCCGCGACCGGTACCGCTCTGCTGGACCCGCTGGAGGGATGGCTACAGCCACCAGCTTCTCCCGCGCGGGCCAGACACGGAGGACGTCTCGGCGCCCAGGACGTGGCCGAACTGGAGCAGACGGCACAAGAGCTGAAGCACTGGAGCCGCAGATACGGAGGAGGGCTGCGCCGGAAAGCCGTGCTCGGTCAGCTCAACGATGTCGCCGAAGCTCTGGACGAACACCAGACCTCAGCCGTGGAGACCGGCCTCTACCGGGTCATGGCACAGCTCGCGGGCACAGCGGCCTCGACGGCGTGGGACATGGGACTGCACGGCCGGGCACAGGACTACTACCGTCTCGCGCTTCGCGCCGCACACGCGGGCGGCGACAGAGTGCACGGCGCCAACATCCTGGCCGGCATGGCTCGGCAGATGCTCTACAACGGCCATCCCGATGACGCGCTCCAGCTCGTCCAGTTCGCCCAGGAGGGCGCCCGGGACGTCGTGGGACCCCGGGTTCAGGCGATGCTCCACACCCGGGAAGCCTGGGCCTATGCGGCACTCGGCAGAGTGGCGGGATTCGAGAGGGCGACCGCCCGCGCCCGCGAAGCCCTGGAGAACGCGGGCGGCGGAACGGATCCCGAGCCGTACTGGATCGCCTACTTCGACCACAGCGAGCTGTCCGGGGTGACCGGGTCCGGATTTCTCAACCTCGCCCGGCAGGCTCCCGAGCGGTATGCCGGACGGGCCGCCGACGAGTTCCGGACGGCCCTCGCCGTCAGCGGGCCTGAAGTGGGACCACGCGGCTACGCGCTCGACGTCATCAACCTCGCCGAATGCCTCTTCCTCCTCGGCGACACCACCAGTGCGGCGGACCAGACGGCCCGCGCCATCGAGGTAGCGCGGCAGACCCGGTCCGGCCGGGTCCGCGAGCAACTCACCCAGCTCTACCCGTACACGGTCGGGCACGACACCTCCCGCCCCCTGCGCGAGGCACGCAACAACATCCGTGACCTGCTGTCGACCTGAGGAGCGAGGATGACGACCCTGGCCGTGACCGGACACATGGACCTCACCGACGAGAGCGTCCCACTCGTGCGCGCGGCACTCCGTACCCTGCTCACCGCGTACGAGGACAACCTCACCGGAGTGTCCTGCATCGCCGCGGGCGCCGACTCCCTCTTCGCCGAGGAGGTCACCGCGCTCGGCGGCCGCCTGGTCGTCGTGATCCCGTCACGGGACTACCGGGCCAGAAAGGTGAAGCCCGCCCACGCCGCTCTCTTCGACCGACTCGTGGGCGTCGCCACGGACGTGGTCACGCTGCCGTACGAGACCGCCAACCGCGACGCCTACGTCTCCGCCAACGAGGAACTACTGAAGCGGGCGGACCGACTGATCGCCGTCTGGGACGCCACCCCCGTGTCGGCGTCGGGGAAGGGCGGCACGGCGGACACCGTGGAGCTGGCACGGGCCGCCGGAGTACCGGTGGACGTGGTGTGGCCCCAAGGGGCCGCGCGAAGAAGCGCCGTCGCCCCCGCCTCCACCGGGTGACCATCGGCCCCGTGAAGACAGGCCCGCCCCCAACTCACCCCGAGGTGCCCTCCACGCCCCGGGTCCGTGCGGTGTGCGCCCGCGCGGACCTGGTTCGCCAGCCGGGGCGGTGGTCGGGGCTGTGCTGCTGATGCCGCCGGAGGAGGACGCGGGCGTCGGTGGCGGCGGAGTGGTCGTGGGTGGTGCGGGCGCGGCGTTCGGCAGCCACGAGGGCGTCGCAGGTCTGGCAGGTGGGGGGCTGCGGTTCGGTCACGACGGGGTTCTGGGCTCGGGCACGGAGGATACGGGCCTCGCGGACGCCGCGTACGGGGAGCCCCCAGGTGGTGAGCTGCTTCTTCATCCAGGCGTCACTCACGCCGTACTCGGCGGCGAGGGCCTTGATGGAGGCGCCTTCGCAGTAGCGGGCGATGACGCTGGTCTTGTCGGTGTGGACGTGGTCACGTCCGGTACGGGGCATGAGGGTCACCTCGTGGTGCGGTTCAGGTGGAAGAACGGGCGGATGTACAGCACCCGGGCGGGTCGGGGGCTGATCGCGAGGGTGTAGCGGTCGGGCCCGTCCGGGATGACGACGGACACGGCGACGCCCTGGTCGAGCCGGGCACGGGCGGCGTGGTCCTCGGCGGGGTCGGCGGCCCAGACGCGTATCTCGGTGGGGGCGTCGGGGACGGGGATCCGCTCGCAGCGGGTGGCCCAGGGGGCGCGGGCCGGGTCGGGGTCCAGCCCGTCCGCGAGCCGCAGGGCCTGCTTCCGCAGCCAGATCAGGGCGATGTCCTGCGAGCGGGTACGGAGCGTGTCGAGGACGTACGAGACGATCTCGCCCGACCCGTAGACCGGGCCCTCAGCGAGGACCCGGCACAGGTACGCGACAGGCGGGCCGCTCATGCCGGACCACCGTCCTCCAGCAGCCGCTCCAACTCGGCATCAAGCCGCGCCTGACGCGCCTGGGCCTCAAGCCCCCGGCTCCACTCATCGACACACTCCGTGTCCCAGCGCAGCCGCAGCAGCTCGAACCCGAGCCCCAGTCGTTCCTCAGCCGCACCGAGCGCGAACGTGAGCCAGAGCCATAACCGCATCACGGCAACCGCCAGTGCTCGTGGTCCGCGTTGATCTCCCGCACCCGCTCCCGCAACGACCGCAACAACGGGGAGTCGGCCCTCGTGTCTGCCGGTTGGGGGTTCGTGTCCGTTGTGGAGTCGTTCGCACGATCAGGTGGAGGATCAACATCGCGCGCTGCTGGTGGAGTGGTTCGGTGAGGTTCACTCACGGTCATGGGGGTGTCCGTCCCTACCGGGAGAAGCTGTGGTGGCGCATCTCGGGGAGTGGCGCCCTGACCGCCGAGCAGCTGCCCGTGTCACCAGGGACTGATCGGTGTGAATCCACCCAACCGGTCCCGCACGCTCCCTCGAAGGCCCCAGGATGTAACCCCGCGTAGTCCTGCGTAACCCACGGGCGAGAGGGCCTGATGGTCATGGAGCGTTCCAGCCGCCGTATCGATCACCTCATCCGCGCCGCCTGCGAGCAACGTGGCTGGGGGCCCAGCAAACTCGCCAGGGAACTCGGTATCGCCGCAGGCCACGGCCCCGACGGAATGAGCCGCCAGTACGCGCGCAAGCTGCTGAGCGGGGACCGTAACCCCGGGCCGCACTGGATGCCGCACATCATGCGGGTCTTAGAGCTCGATCAACCGACCGAATTCCCCGTCCTGTCGGCCGATCACGTGGATACCGTGGCATCGATCCTGGCCCTAGGAAGGAGCGGACAAGTGGACCGACGCAGCTTCCTGACCACCTCGGGCGGCGGTGCCCTCGCCTTCCTCGGTATCCCCGACGCCGAAGCGGTCACCCGACGCGTCCACTCCGCGCCCGAAGGCGCCGTACGCGTCGGACAGGGCGAGGTCCACGCCATCGGCGAGATGGTGAAGGTCCTCGGCGACAGCGCCGCCGAATACGGCGGAGGTCACGTCCGCCACCTCGCCATCGGCTACCTCACCCACAACGTCGGCCCCTGGCTCGAAGGCCGCTACACCGAGACCACCGGCCGCCAGCTCTACGCCGCCACCTCACGCCTCTCCCACCTCATCGGCTGGATGAGCCACGACCACACCGACACCAGCGGAACCACCGCGACCGCGCGCGCCTACTACACCCATGCCTACCGGCTCGCCGACGAAGCCGACGATCCCGAACTCGCCGCCACCGCCCTGCGTGGACTCGCCGTCCAGGCCATGGACCTCGGCCCCCGACACCACCCCACCGCACTCGCCCTCGCCGAGAAGTGCGTCGAACACGCCCGCCACATCAGCGACCCACGCGTGAGCGCCTACTACCAGTCCACCCTCGCCGAAGCCGCCGCACTCGACGGCGACCACCGCCTCGCCGCCCGCAGCCTCGCCCACTCCCAGACCTCGATCGAGCGCACCGCCGACACCCCCACCGGCACCTCCTGGGCCTCCCACTTCACCATCGGCCGCTGGGCCCACGCCTCCGGCATGATCCTCGCCCGCATGGGCGACCTCCCCGCCGCCCAGACCCAGCTCCACCAAGCCCTCGCCGTCCACGGCCTCGACCGCCGCCGCAGCCGCGCCCACGTCCTCGGCCACCTCGGCACCCTTCACCTCCGCCAAGGCGACCTCGACGGCGCCCTCACCGTGTGGACAGAGTTCCTCGACACCGCCGACGGCGTCCACTCCACCCGCATCCGCGACACCGCCGAAGAAATCCGCCTCCGCCTCACCCGCTACCCCCACGACCCCGACGCCCAAGCCCTCACCCAACGAGCCACCACCCTCCTCACCCGCACAAGCTGAGGACAGACCACCGGCGAAAGGCGCACACCATGTCCGTATGGCGGAACCTGTCCGAGGAGACGGTCTACGAGAACCCGTGGTTCAGAGTCAATCTCGCCGACGTCGAGCTGCCGGACGGCAGGCACCTGGACCACTACGTGATCCGTCAGCGCCCGGTCGCCCTGGCCACCGCCGTCAACGAACGCGCCGAGGCCCTCCTCATCTGGCGCCACCGGTTCATCACCGACACCTGGGGCTGGGAGATGGCGGCGGGCGTCGTCGAGGACGGCGAGGACATCGCCGACGCGGCGGCTCGCGAGATGGAAGAGGAGACCGGCTGGCGCCCCGGACCCCTGCGCCATCTGATGACCGTCGAGCCCTCCAACGGACTGAGCGACGTCCGCCACCATCTCTACTGGGCCGACAAAGCCACCCACATCGGCGAACCCGAAGACGACTTCGAATCCGCACGACGGGAATGGGTCCCCCTCAAGCAGGTACCCGACATGATCGCGCGCGGCGAGATCCCCGCCGCCAACATGGCCGCCGGACTCCTCCTGCTCCACCACCTCGTGAAGTAAGGGCGACCCCCGCGCGCCCTCAGGCTCACCCCGAAGCCGCCGCCCCGCCCTCCTCCGCCAGCCGCTCGTGGTGCCGGATCACCTCCGCGATCACGAAGTTCAGCAGCTTCTCCGCGAAGGCCGGGTCCAGCTTGGCGCTCTCCGCGAGCTCCCGCAGGCGGGCGATCTGGCGGGCCTCGCGGCCCGGGTCGGCGGCCGGGAGGTGGTGGCGGGCCTTGAGGCGGCCGACCTGCTGGGTGGCCTTGAAGCGTTCGGCGAGCATATGGACGACGGCGGCGTCGATGTTGTCGATGCTGCCCCGCAGCCGCTCCAGCTCGGCCTGGACCTGGGGGTCGATGTCCTTCGTGGTCATGGTGGTCGAGCTTACGTGGAGCCGGTGGGGATCGTCGGAGGGTGTTCGGGGTGTGGGACACGGTCGCTCCAGCCGCCCGGGACCGTACGGGCCTGGCGTTCCCGGAACCGTACCGGCGCGGTGCCGACGCGGCGGGTGAAGAGGCGGGAGAAGTAGGCGGGGTCCTCGTAGCCGACGCGGCGGGCGACGGCGGCGACCGGCAGTTCGGTGCCCGCGAGGAGTTCCTTGGCGCGGCCGAGCCGGATGGAGAGCAGATAGTCCTTGGGGCTGCATCCGGCGCCCCGGCGGACGGCGGTGCGCAGCTCGGCCGGGGTCATGGCGTTGCGGGCGGCGTGTTCGGCGACGGAGATGGGGAGGTAGGCGTCGCGGGCGAGGGCGGTGAGGACGGGGTCACCGGCCGGGTTGGTGTCGGCGCGGGCGCGGCGCAGGGCGACGAGGAGTTCATGGACGGCGGCGCCGGTCTCGACTTCGAGCAGCGGGTTGCCGCGCCGGGCGGCGCGGGCGATCCTGCCGATGGCGGCGCGGGGCCCGGCCGCGTCGGAGAGCGGGACGACGGCCCGCCCGGTCTCGATGTAGCCGAGGTCGGTGTAGGTGGCGGTGGCCGGTCCGGCGAAGTCGACGAAGCTCTCGTCCCAGCCGTCGGGGCCGGGCCCGTAGTGGTGCGGCACCCCGGGCAGCAGCCAGATCAGGGCGGGCGCGGCGACCTCGGTGCGCGGTGAGTCCGGCGCCTGGTACCAGCCGCTGCCCGCGCTGATGACGATGGCGACATGGTGGTCCAGGACGCGCGGTCCGACCGCGGGCAGGGCGCCGTGCTGGAGGCCGACGCCGAGGCAGACCAGGCCGAGGCGGTGGTGCGCGGGGCTGGGAGTGAAGTACCGCATCCAGGTGTGGTACATCCGTGCCGCCCCTCCGCCGTCGCCCGTGCGTCCAACGAGTGTTGATCTTTGTCCATGGACCGGTCGATGACCAGACCACAGGGTGGGCGGTATGGCGGATTTCAGCGTGGGTGAGAAGGACTTCCTGCTCGACGGGCGGCCGGTGCGGCTGCTGTCGGGGGCGCTCCACTACTTCCGGGTGCATGAGGCGCAGTGGGGCCACCGGCTGGCGATGCTCCGGGCGATGGGGCTGAACTGTGTCGAGACGTATGTCCCCTGGAACCTCCATGAGCCCGCGCCGGGACGGTACGAGGACGTGGAGGCGCTGGGCCGGTTCCTGGACGCGGCGCGGGAGGCCGGGCTGTGGGCGATCGTCCGCCCGGGACCGTATATCTGTGCCGAGTGGGAGAACGGCGGGCTGCCGCACTGGATCACCGGCCCGCTCGGGCGGCGCGCCCGCACCGCCGACCCCGCCTTCCTGGAGCCGGTGGAGCGCTGGTTCTCCCGGCTGCTGCCCCAGGTCGCCGCGCGCGGGGTGGACCGGGGCGGCCCGGTGCTGATGGTGCAGATCGAGAACGAGTACGGGAGCTGGGGCAGCGATCACGGCTATCTGCGCGCGCTGCGGGACCTGCTGCTGCGGTGCGGGGTGGGGGTCCCGCTCTTCACCGCCGACGGCCCTGAGGACCATATGCTCACCGGCGGTTCGCTGCCGGATGTGCCGGCGACGGCGACCTTCGGCTCGGGCGCCCGGGAGGCGTTCGCCACGCTGCGGCGCCACCGCCCGTCGGGGCCGCTGATGTGTATGGAGTTCTGGTGCGGCTGGTTCGACCACTGGGGCGAGGAACACTCCGTACGGGAGGCGGGGGACGCGGCGGACGCGCTGCGGGAGATCCTGGCGGCCGGCGGGTCGGTCAATGTCTATATGGCGCACGGCGGCACCAACTTCGGCGGCTGGGGCGGGGCGAACCGTTCCGGCGCGACCCATGACGGGGCCCTGGAGCCGATGGTCACCTCGTACGACTACGACGCGCCGATCGACGAGGCGGGCCGTCCCACGGAGAAGTTCTGGCGCTTCCGGGAGGTGCTGGAGCCGTACGCGGACGGCCCGCTGCCCGAGGTGCCGCCCGCCCCGGCCGCGCTCGCCGCGCCCGTACGGTTCACCCCGGGTGAGGGGGCCGGGCTCGGCACGGTGATCGAGGCGCTCGGCGACGAGGAGCGGACCACGCCCACCCCGCCGACCTTCGAGGAGCTGGGCGTCGACCGGGGCGTGGTCCGCTACCGCGTCTCGGTGCCGGGCCCGCGCCAGCCCTATCCGCTGCGGGTGGTGGGCCTGCGGGACCGCGCGGTGGTCCAGGTGGACGGCGTCCTCGCCGATGTCCTCACCGAGGACCACACCACCCTGACGGAGCCGGTGCCGGGCCCCAGCGAGGTGGAGCTGTGGGTGGAGTCCCTGGGCCGGGTCAACTACGGCCCCCGGATGGGCGAGTCCAAGGGAATCACGGGCGGGCTGCTGCACGAGCGCCAGTATCTGCACGGCGTACGGTCGCGGGCGCTCCGCCTGGACGCGTTCACCCCGGAGGCGGTGGCGGCGGTTCCGTTCCAGCCGGTGACTCCGGGCGGGCCGGGCCTGTACCGGGCCTCGGTCCGGATCGACGGCCCGGGCGACGCCTGGCTCTCCCTGCCCGGCTGGGGCCGTGGGTTCGTCTGGGTGGGCGGCTTCTGTCTGGGCCGCTACTGGGGCACGGGCCCGCAGGAGGAACTGTTCGTGCCGGGGCCGGTGCTGCGGGCGGGCGAGAACGAGGTGTGGGTGCTGGAACTGGTGGGGGCGGGCGGGGAACTGGGGCTGCGGTGACGCGGGGGCGCGTGGGCCTGAGCGGGGGCTGGGCCGCCGGGGGCGCCGGGGCGGGAGCGGGGCTGGGACCCGGCCACTCACGAGGCCCGGACCGCCCCGACGGGCCCGGGGCCCGGCTCGCACCCCCGCCCTGAACTTATGCGCGAACGCGGGTAGAGCTTGCCTCCATGAACCACCGGCTCCTACCGTCCTCGGCACGGAAGGCAAGCGGAGCGAGAGGGGAAACCCATGGAACTCAAGCGTGTCTCGGGCGGCGGGCCTGACTGCCGGAGCGGGGACTGCCCCGCCGTCTACACCACGGACCGCGCCGCCGTCCTGGCGGTCCAGGGTCAGCTCCTGCCGCACTCCGCACCCGACGGGGAGGCGATCGTGTCCATCCCCGAGAGTGTGCTGAGGGAGGCCGTCCGTGCTCTTGGATGGTGACCGCTGGGCCAGCCTCTTCGACTGCTTCGAGCGGGAGGCGTTCCGGCTGGAGACGCTCCCCGTCTACACGGTGGACGGCGAGAAGGAGGAGTTCGAGGCGTTCCTCAGCACGGGAAGGCTCGACCTCCCCGAGGACGACCCCTGGCTGCTCACCCTGAGGAGGCACCTGGAGGCGGGGCGCCGGGTCCGCCGGGTGCACCTCGTGAGCCGTCCGCTCTCCGGCTATCTGCGCTACGAGTTCGCCGCGTACCGGTACAACGTCGAAGCGGGCGAGGATATCCGCATCCTCGACGTCACCGACCGGCCCGTCCCAGAACTACCCCGGCGGGACTTCTGGATGTTCGATGACACGACCGTGGTCATGATGCGATACCGCCCCGACGGGACACCCCTCGGCCGTGACCTCCTTGACGCGCCGGATCTCTCTCAGTACCGGCGCTGGAGGGACCTGGCGCTCTCTCTGGCCACCCCGTTCCCGGAGTACGGCGCGGATTGACCATCGACCCACGACGTGCCGGGCGGGACCGCCTGGAACTCGCCGCAGCGCTCCGGGAGCTTCGCCGGGCCACCGGTCTCTCCGGCGAACGTCTCGCCGTGCGCTGCGGCATGTCGCAGAGCAAGGTCTCGCGCATCGAGACCGGACGTACCCTGCCGTCCGTCGTGGACGTCCAGCAGATCCTCACCGCCCTGGGTGTGGACGGTGCCGCCGCCGCCGAACTACGTGCTCTGGCAAGGGTCGCCAACGCCGAGTACGAAGACGTCAGAGCCTCCGTGCGCCGAGGGCTCCACCATCGGCAGCGTGAACTCGCCCGGCTGGAGGAGGGCGCCCGCCATGTGCGGCACTTCCTGCCCGCCATGCTCACCGGGCTGATCCAGACCTCCGACTACATGCGTCAGGCCATGTCTCCCGCCATCGACCCCGCCCCGGCGGATGTCTCCCGGGTCGTCGCGCTGAAGCTGGAGCGCCAAGCCGTGCTCCACGACCGTGGCAAACGGTTCGACTTCCTCATCACCGAGTCTGCGGCCCGCTGGCGCCTGTGCCAGCCGTCGGTGCTGGCCGTGCAGCTCGATCATCTGGTCTCCCTCTCCCGCCTTCCGACCGTGGGAGTTCTCGTACTGCCGCTGGACCAGCGGATACGAGACGCCCCCTTCCATACCTTTGTCACCTATGACGACCACTTGGTGACCTGCGAGTTGTTCAGTGGTCAGGTCGTGCTGCGTGACCCGAAGGACATCGACTACTACCGGCGTCTGTTCGACTTCTTCGCCGGTCACGCGGCGGTCGGGGAGGAGGCGCGTGCCCTTCTGAGCACCTGGGCCGATGACTTCCGGAACGAATCCATGCGGGAACGCGACTGAAACGGCTCGGCCCGCGCTCGACGCAGCACAATGCGCCCATGGCACGAGTCGAGTACGAAGCGAAGCTCCTGAACGTCGACCCAGCGGCGATGGCCATCCGCATCGCCGATGCCGGTGGTCACCACGTCGGCGAGCGACGCCTGCGCCGCTATGTGTACGACACCGTCCCCGCCATGCCTGGCCGATGGCTCAGGCTCCGCGACACCGGCACCACCGTCACCCTCTGTGTCAAGGAGATCAGCTCCGACGCCATCGACGGGACCCATGAGACGGAGACCACCGTGGGGGATTTCGAGACCACCCACTCCCTTCTCGGGCACCTGGGGCTCACACCCCGCTCGTACCAGGAGAATCTGCGGGATTCCTGGCTTCTGGGCACCGTCCGTCTGGAGATCGACACCTGGCCCCTCATCCCGCCCTATCTGGAGATCGAGGCGGACAGCGCCGAAGAGGTACAGCGCACAGCTCGACGGCTCTCCCTCTCCGAGGACCAGTTGACGAGCGAGAACACCACCAAGGTGTACCTCCGCTACGGCATTGACCTGGAAACGGTCCAGGATCTGCGCCTTCCCTGACCAGCCGTCCAAGGAGGTGGCCATGCCGCACACCCCCCGGAACACACCCATGATCCCGGTCACGGTAGTACCGGACCGCACACTCCGTGTGAAGATCATTGACGCCTGCGGGCTCGCCTGTACCTTCTGCCACAACGAGGGCACGCCCGTGGCGGCGGACCGCGACCAGCCCGGCGGATCCGGCCGTGTGTCGATCTACCTGCGGACGAACGGTGCCGCCTTCCTCCCCCGCCGCATTGACGCGGACGTCGATTTCGCCGTGGCCCTGGCCGCCATCCGGGGCAGCCTGCCCACATCCGAGGTCCACTTCACCGGGGGCGAACCCACCCTCCACCCCGACCTGCCGGGCCTGACCAGGATGGCTCACCGGCTGGGGCTGACGGTGGGGCTGACCTCCAACGGGGAGAACGGCGCCGCCGTCATCCCCGACTGCGCGGCGGCCGGGCTGGACCGGGTCAATCTGAGTGTCTTCGGCACCACGCCGGAGGAACTCGCCTCGGTCCAGGGGCCCCGTCTCGCCTCACCACGGCTCGCCCAGCGGAAACTCGACGCTCTCGGCGCGACGATCGAGACGGCGGCCCGGTGCGGGGTGAGGGTCTCCGCGAACATCGTCGTCCCGGACAGCACCCACGTCCCGCGGGTTCTGCGCCTCGTCGAGGAGTACGGCCGCACCGTCATCGTCCGGATGCTCGTCTCCCTCGAAGACGACGGCTCCTCGCTCCTGGCCATGCGGGAAGTCGTAAACCGACTGAGGGCGGTCCCGGTGCGGCGGGTGATCACCGCGGGCGCGTCCGACCAGCGCGTCCTCTACCGCCTCCCGGACGGTCACCCCCTCTACGCCAAGAGCATCCGCCCTGTGCGACTCCCCGTCACCTGTGCGGAGTGCCGGTTCAACAACGATCGCGACTGCCACGAGGGGTACTACGGGGTGCGCCTCTACCGGGCGCAGGACGGCCCCTTCATGGTCGGGGTGTGCCTCCGGCGCATGGATCTCTGTCTGTCCCTAGGTGAGTTCGTCATGAGCCAGCGCTGTCGGGAGGTGGTCGCCTTCCGCGAGGCGGAGGAGGCCCGGCTGGCCCGGCAGTACGGCGTGGGTGCGGCACGTGAGCCGCTCACTCGATGACACCGCGAGGAGGGGCGGCCCCACCCCGGGGCCGCCCCCCGCCGTCCCGCCTACACCTCCCGCACCTCGAAGCTGTCCAGCACGAACTCCGACTTCCACGCCGTGCCCGTCTTGCGCAGGCCCACCCATGCCTCGCCGCCGTCCGCCGGGGCGGTGAAGTCATGGGTCCACACCGTCGGGGAGGTGGCGACCGGGACCGGGGTGCGGGTCAGTTCGCGGTCGTCGGTGCCCGTCACCCAGGCGTACTGGCCGGCGTGGTCGTTCTCGTAGCGGAAGGTGATCCGGTAGCGCTTGCCGGGTTCGAAGCGGACCAGGTGCTGGACGGTGCGGTAGACCAGGCCCTCGTTCTCGCCGCGGGATTTGAGGGACTCGGTGCCGTCGATGACATCGTCGATGAGCTTGCCGTTCCAGCCGCGCTGGGTGTAGGGGGCGTGGCGCTGGGCGATATGGGTGCGGGGGTCGGTGGCGCCGCCCGCGTCGCCCTTGACGAAGACGCCCCAGCCCTGGGGGACGTTCTCGAAGTCCTCGTACGCGAGGGTGCCGGGCTTGACCGTCGGGCGGCCGGGGACGATCCGGACGTTGTCGAAGCGGATCCGGGGCGCGCCCGCCGCCGCGCGCAGGGTGAGGGTGAGGGGGCCGCCGCCCGGCGGGACGGTGAAGTGGGTGAACATCCGCTGGAAGCGGGTGCCGTGCTTGCGGTCGGCGGCGACATGGTTGACGGCGGTGGAGATGTCGGTCCAGTTCTGGTGGGTGGTGCCGTCGGCGGTACGGACCTCCAGCGCGGCCCGGCGGCGTTCGCCCGCGGTGGCGCCGACCTCGACCTGGACGGAGGCCACATACGTACCGGGCCTGAGGCGGCGCAGCCGCTGGGAGACGGCGGCCGCCGCGCCGCCCGCGATGACCAGCTCATGGTCGCCGAGGGCGCTGCGGACGACGGACGCCGGTCCCGAGGACCGCCAGGCGTCGAGGGTGCCGGAGGTGAAACCGGGGTCGCGCAGCGGGGTGCCCTGGCCCCAGTCGGGGTCGGCCAGCGCGCGGGCGCGGCGGCGGTAGAGGACGTACGGCTGGTCCGGTTGGGCGTCGAGGGTGATCTCGCCGGAGCGGGAGACCTTCGGGTCGGAGACATGGACGCGGCCCTGGTCGGTGAGGCGGTAGAGCGCCACCCGGGACTCGCCCGCCCAGCCGCGCGGCAGCTTCCAGGTGCTGGTGCCGCCCGCCGGGTTGTAGTGGTAGAGCTTGGCCGGGCTGGTGGCGCGGCGCGGCTCCCACGGCAGGAGGTAGCGCCCGCCCTCGTACACCACCCGGCCGTCGGTGACGATGGTGCGGGTGCCGTCGGCGTCGGTGACCCGGGTGGGGCCGAAGAAGGTGATCTCGTGCTCGGTCCACCGCTTGATGGGATGGGCCTGGAGGTACTTGGCGGGCAGGGACTCGGCCCAGATCAGCCGGTAGAAGACGGTCCAGTCGGTCTTGCCGACCCAGCCCTCGTAGTTGCCGGTGCGCGGGATGCCCAGCAGGGTGGGCCACTTGTCGGCGAAGACGTCCTTCTGGTGGTTGCGGATGAAGCGGATCAGCTTCGAGTTGATACCGCGCGAGGAGTCGGGTCCGTAGTCGGTCTCGGTGGCCCAGTGCGCCCACAGCGCCGAGCGCTCCAGGCCGTGCCCCCACTCGGTGGTGATCTGCCAGCCCTGGTCGCGCAGGGCCCGCTGGAGCCGGTCGGAGGTCCAGCCCGATTCGCGGAAGACATCGATGTAGAGCATGTTCAGCGCCGGGTCGGTCTCGGCCCGCAGATCGGCGAAGCGCCGGATGATGTCGCCGCTGACCAGGTCGCGGCGCTGGTCGATGCGGTAGGACTGGTCCAGCCAGTCCCACTGCTGGTTGGTCTTGTCGACCAGGGTCTCGGAGAAGGCGTTGGCGACCGGATAGGACTCGGTGGCGTTGACGTGCACACCGAAGTCGCTGTTCCACGTGCGGCCCTCGCGGACCAGGGTGTTGAGGTCGGCGAGGCCGCCCGCGCGCTTGTTGTGGTTGCCCGCGTAGTCGGGGTGGGCGGAGTCATGACCCTCGGACTGGTACCCCTTGAGCAGGGTGTACTGGCGCAGCCCGTCCGTCGCCAGCGAGATCCGCTTCACCTGGTCCAGGGTGGCCAGAAACGGGTTGGTCGCCTGCGAGGCGAAGTTGAACGGGATGTGCGGCACCACCCGCAGATGCTGTTCGTCGGCGCCGAGCGGGGTGACCATCACATCCCGGAACGCGATGGCGGCGTCCTGCCAGTCCACCACCCCGTCCCCGTTGCGGTCCCCGGTGATCACGACGGTGGCGTACGGCAGCGGCTCGGTCTGACCGGTACGGGCGGTCGCCGCCCGGTGCGTCCACTGCCCCGGCACCAACTGCGCCGCGACATAGCCCTCCTTGGCCACGACCTGGCGCCAGAGTCTGCCGTTCTCCCAGGTCGCGCCGCCGGTCGGCTTGTCGTAGACCGTGTTCGTCTCGATCGCGCCGCCGAGCCCGTCATGGGCGACGACGGCATAGGCGCAGCCGGTGGGCCTGGCCTCGGCGGGGGTGTCCGGGGCGAGCCTGACCAGGGTGTCGCCGCTGGCCGCCTGGTCCAGCTGGATCCGCGCGCCGAGCAGCGCGGCACCGGGCTGGTCGCTGCGGACGGAGAGCAGGGCGAGCCCGGGGATCTCCAGGGTGCCGACCCTCAGCTCCGGGGTGTCGTCGATCCGGGTCACCCGCCAGTGGACCTGGTGTCCGGCGACCCGTATCTCCACCTCGATCTCGGTCGGCCCGAAGGCGAGGACGTAGGTGGCGCGGTCGCGCCGGGCACGGGCGGTGACCGTGCCCGGGGTGCGCGCGGTGGAGTCGATCAGAACGCTGGTGACCGGGTCCTCCTGGCCGTGCAGGACGGCCCCGGTGGCGCGGTCGGTGTACGCGATGATCCGGGGGAAGCCGCTGTCGACCCGTACGTCGAGCGCCTCGGAGCGCAGCAGGGTCTCGGTGCGGGGCGCCGCGAACGCGGTGGAGGGGGTGGCGAGGGCGGCCCCGGCTCCCGCGAGCGCGGTGGCCGCGACGACGGTCCGGCGGCTGAGCCCGTCCTCGGCGGTCCTGCGGCGGGGTCCGTGATCTGCTGCGTTCACGCTCTGTCCTCCTCGTTGACGACATCGACTGCATCACGGACGAGGGCGCGTACGGCGCCCGTACGGTGCGGATGTGTACGGGTACGGCGTGGGGATGTACGGCGCGTTCTCGTCCAGCCGCCAATGTGCGCCGGGAGGAGGGCGGGGCCCATGGACAAAGGAGGAGAAGTCCTTGGACTAACGGAGGTGACTGACGGAGGTGACTAACGGAGCTGGCTGACGGAGCTGGCTGACGGAGCTGACGAACGGAGTCGGGGTGGGCCGGGGGGCGGCCCGCACGGCCCGGAGGGGGCCCGGTGGAGAGGCTCGGCGCGCGTGGCACCTCTCGCGCCGGACACACGTGCGGCGCGGGCGCCGTCGTGGGGCGCCCGCGCCGGAGCGGGGCACGGAACCGGCGGACCGGGTCCGCGCCCCTGAACGTTCACAGGGTGACGGTCAGGGAGTGACCGCCAGGGGGACGGTCAGAGCGTGGCCGTCAGAGGGACGGTCAGAGCGTGGCCGCCGACGCCTTGATCTCCGCGGCGAAGTGCGACACCTCGGCGTACACACCCGGGTAGTTCGGCCGGGCGCAGCCGTAACCCCAGCTCACGATGCCGACCTGGATCCACTGGCCCGCGTTGTCGCGGCGGAACATCGGGCCGCCGGAGTCACCCTGGCAGGTGTCCACGCCGCCCCTCGGGAGGCCCGCGCAGATCTCCTCCTCGCCCACCAGCTCCGGGTACGCGCGCTGGCAGTCGGCGTCCGACACGAACGGCACCGTCGCCTTCAGCAGATAGCGCTGCTGGGCGCCGCCCTCACGGGCCGCGCCCCATCCGGCGATCTGGAAGTCGCCGTTGTCGTAGCTCGCGTCCTCGGCGATCTTGAGGGTGGGCAGGTTGATCGGCTGGGCGAGCTTGATCAGCGCCCAGTCCTTGCCGGTGCCGTTGTAGCCGGGCGCCTGGAGGACCTTGGTGGAGCGCACCCGGATCGCGGACGCGCTCTGGAGGTCCACCACACCGGCGGTGGCGGTGATGCTGGTGTTGTTGCCGGAGCCGCTGACACAGTGCGCGGCCGTCAGCACGATCTGCTGGGTCAGCAGCGAGCCGCCACAGCCCATGGAGAGCCGGACCATGAACGGGAACTCACCCTGGGCGGCGCGGGTCCCGCCGACGACGGGCGGGGCGGCCGCGAAGGCCGTGGTGGGCTGGAGACTGACGGCGGCGAGGATGACGGCTCCGGCCGCGGCGACTCTCTTCAGCGTACGCAGAAGCTTCAAGGAACTGCCCTTCGTGGGGGATGGGACAGGTCAGGCCGGGCACGAATCAGCGGGGTGGCTGACATGGTCCCGACAAGCAATGATCGGGATTATGGGCGCGTGAGAGCCAGGCCACAAGCGTCATGTTTCGGCCAACGCCGGTACGAGGTTTGGGCGTCACCGTTCCGTAGAGTGGAGCCAGGCGAACCCCACGTGAGGCACACGGGACGTACAGGGGGTACGGGCGTGGTGGCGAGGAGCGGCGGCAGCGATGTCGTCCATGGCTTTCCGCACCTCGACACCGTGCGGGCGGCGATCACCGCGCTCTACCGCAGGCTCTCCCCCGACGGCCTGCTGACCTACGCGCCGAGCGTCCTCCCCGCCGACGTCGCCTTCGGTGACGACGACGACCTCCACCTCGGCGCCCAGCGGGTGGCCCGCGCCCTGGTGCGGCACCTGCGGCTGCCGGAGGCGCGGATGATCGTCAGCTTCCGGACCATGGAGCACGCGGCGAGCGTGGAACTCACCGCCGGTCCCGAGTACTTCATCGAACTCAACGACCGCTTCCGGCGCCACCGCCGTGACGTGGGCGCCGCGCTCGCCCACGAGATCACCCACGTCCTGCTGCACCGGCTCGACCTCACCTTCCCCGGCACCCGGGCCAACGAGATCCTCACCGACACCGCGACCACCTACCTCGGGGCGGGATGGCTGCTGCTGGACGCCTTCCGCGAGGACCGCGTATCGAGCCAGAAGCTCGGCTACCTCACCCCCGAGGAGTTCGGATACGTCCTGGCGCAGCGGGCGGCCGTCTTCGGCGAGGACCCGTCCCCGTGGTTCACCAGCCCACAGGCGTACTCCGCGTACACCGAGGGCCGGGCGCGGGCACGGAGCGAGCACCGCCGGCCCCCGCTCGCGGAAGCGGGCTGGGCGGCACGCCAGCGGTACGCGCGGGACCGGCGGCGGGCCCGCGCCGGCACGGGCGGCGGGCCGGTGGCGGGCGGGGCGCTGCCGACGGACTTTGGCTCGTACGCGTTCGAGACGGCGGACGGGGACGGGCTGCGGGTCTCCTTCGCCTGCCCGACCTGCCATCAGCGGATCCGGCTGCCGGTACGGGGACGGGTGCGGGCGCGGTGCGGACTGTGCCGCACGGTCCTGGACTGCGATACCTGAGCGGGGTGGCCGGAAACCAGGGCACCCGGACCGGGGCTCCGCCGCGCCGCTCGCCGCCGCCCAGGGCCCTGCGCGCCACGGCCTGACGGCCCGATCCATCAGCACCCTCAGGGCGATTTCCGGCCAGCGATCCCGTTCCGGGAGGCCGTGGACGGCCTCCCGGGACTAGGGGTTCTCACGGAACGCGGCGGCCGCGCAGGGCCCTGCCGGAGCCGTCAGGTGGGGCCCGGGTCGAAGGTGCGCAGGGCCATGGTCAGCAGGGTGCGCGCGTTGGGCGTGTCCTTGGCGGGCGCGCACGCGCGCACCGAGTACAGATCGTCGTTGGCCGCCGTGAAGACGCGCACCACGCAGTCGCGCACCACGCCCTCCTTGGCGTTCTCGTAGGTGTAGCGCAACTCGGCGGCGTCCTTGGTGGGGTTCTCCGGGCCGGGCTCCTCGGCGCGCCCGCGGTAGATGTTGCGGTAGTCGCTGGATCCGAGTGTGAAACCGTACGTGACCACCTGGAGCGGGGTGTTGTTCGGTTCGTCGATCGAATCGACGAGGATTCGGGTCAGCGGGTTGTCGGGGGACTGGTAGACGACGGTGTCATCCCCGGTGTCCGCGGTGTCCGTGCCGTTGATCTTGTCACGCAGCCAGCCCAGGGGGACGGTGAGGGTGAAGCCCTCCGGGTCACGGACCTTCTCGTAGCCGGACGGTGCCTCCCCGGCCGGATCACCCGAGGCGTCGGCCGACTCCTCCGGTGCGGGGTCCGTGCCCGTCGGCGCCGCGGACCCGGCCGAACGGTTCCGGTCCTCGCCGCCGCCTCCGAGTCCGAACCACGCCACCAACCAGGTCGCGACCACCAAGCCCACCACGGCGAGCACGATCCGCGTGATCCGCCGCGCCCTCAGGGCCGGGTCGTTCCTGCCAGGAGGCGGGGGCGCCCCAGGCGCGGGCCGCCCCGGGGGCTGGCTTCCCCCGTACGGAGGTGGACCGTACGGCGGCGGGGCGGCCTCCGGCCACGGCCCGTGCGGTGGTGCGACGGTCTCCGGCGGTGTCTCCTCCCCGTGCGATGCATCGCGCCGAGGAGCTGGGGGCTCAGGAGGCGGGAACGGGTTCGGGGGCCCGGACGGCCCAGGCGCCCGGAACGGGTTCACGGGCTCCGAGTGCGTCGGTGGCCGGAACGGATCCGCGGACTCGGAGGGCCCCTGTGGCCGTGACGGTTCCGCGGGCCCCGCAGGACCCGGCGGCGGGCCGCCGGGCGGAACGTCGTCGTCGTAGAGCCAGCGCTGGGACTCCTCGTCCCAGTGAGGTGTGGAGCCCGGCATATCAACCTCCCAGGAGTAAGGAGACGGTCTCGCTGAGCGCCGCCCCCGACGCGAGGGCGGCCACCACGCCCCCGGCAACCGCCAGGGAGGCGTGGAGCAGGTTCAGCCACCCCGGCCAGCGCACCGGGAAGGCCACCCCGCGCAGGAACGTGAGGTCCGGCACGGCACGCGCGTATCGCGCGACAGCCGCCGCGAACGCGATCAACAGGCAGGGGCAGACCAGGAGCAGGAAGACGAAGTCGGTGGTGAAGACACCGGTCAGCCACACCATGGCAAGTGCCTGGGCGTAGGCGAACTGGACCCGGCGGGCGTACAGGGCATGCGCCAGGACGCGGACCGCGTCTCTACCGGAAGAGGGAGCGGTGAAGCGCTCCACGTGGACGCACAGCTCGTCGATGCCCCTCCTGCGGAACGCACCGTCGAAGTGGACCCCCACGCAGAGCAGCCGGGACGCCTCGCTGGTGACGGGGTCGAGGTGGGGTCTTCGGGGGTCCAGAACCTGTGGGTCGCTGGTGGGATGAAGGTCGCCGATGGGGGCCACATGTCCTCCTGCCTCACGGGGATGAGTGGACGGGCGGGACTCTCCCGGAGTTCCCGGGATGTGGTCTGCGGGACGGCGGATCCCGAGCGGCGGTTCCCGGGGGTTCTCTTCTTCGCGGGAGCGGCTTCCTGTTGGTGGGTTCGCGGCTTCGTGGGTGGTGGCGGCTTCGTGGGTGGTGGCGGGTTCCGTGGCCTGTGCGCGCCACCGCACCCGGCCGTGTGCGCAGGCACGGCCGGGTGCGGTGCCCAGCGGTTCC
>NZ_JBHVHF010000055.1:0-32981 GCF_042800315.1 Streptomyces sp. NPDC057638 | reverse complement strand
GCCCTGAGCCTCCCCCGGCGCCGTACGCGGACCGGGCGTTGGGCCCGCGCCCCACGGGGAGAGGCCCTGACACCGGTCCCGGCTCGCGCATTCCTGCCTCACACCAGGGCGGTGGTCTCCATGACGTCGTCCAGCCCGAGCTCCTGGAGGAGGCGTCGCCGGGAGCGGGCGCCCACCAGCGACCGCACCGGCTCGCCACCCCGGTAGACGAAGAAGGCGGGGATCGACAGCACCTGGTGGGCCGCGGCCGTGGCGGGACTGGTGTCCACATCGACGGTGACGACCTTGAGCCGGTCCCCGTGCTCCTCGGCGAGCGCGCGCAGCACGGGGGCCATCTGACGGCACGACGGGCACCAGGCCGCGGTGAACTCGACCAGCACGGGACGGTCCGCCTCCCGCACCTCCTTCCCGAACGTCGCGTCCGTGACCGCGTCCGGACCTGTCATCCCTGACATCTCCGATGCGCATGGTCGCGACAGTAGAGGTTGACGCGGGCGTCAAGGCAAGCGCCGACCCGCGTGCGCCGACTCGGGCGCACGCGGGTGCCGGGTGGTGCGGGGACGTCAGGGTGAGGGTGAGGGGGAGGGCGAGGCGGGCGGGGGCATCAGGATCTCGTCGATGACCTCGATCGTCGCGTTGGCCACCCTGACGCCTCCGCACTCGATGTCCGCCTCGTTGTTGACCTCGAACCGGTCGCCCGAGCCGGACGTGGTGAGCTTGGAGCCCTCGCGGGTGGTGAACGAGCCGTTCGGCAGGTCGTCGCGGGTGATCTTCTTCTCCACCACGTGGTAGTTGAGCACCCGCTTGAGCTGGTCCGGGTTGTTGAACAGGGCCTCGCGCTCGGCCGCGGTGAGGTCCTGGAAGGCCTCGTTGTCGGGTGCGAAGAGGGTGATCTCCTTGGCGTCGTTGAGAGGTCCGGTCAGACCTGCCTGACGCAGGGCGGAGGCCAGCTCCGTGAGCTGGGGGCTCTGCGCCACCGCGTCCGCCACCTTCTGCCGGGCCATGTCGCCGCCCTTCCCCCCGTTCGGCAGCTTGGCACATTCCGGGCCGAACGGTCCGGCGGAGCCCGACGGACTCGGGGAACTCGCGGGCACACCCTCCGCGAGTGCCGTGGGCCCGATGCCTCCCAGGGCCAACGGAACAGCGAGGGCGGTGGCGAGCACGACGGTACGGGTACGCGAGGACTTCATGCCGGTTCCTCTCTGTGGGCGTGAGGTCATCGGCCGGGAGACGGGCCGTGCGGAGCACGAGGGGCCACCGGACGGGCTGGCCCCCACCGCCTGGTCCGCGGGCGGCCCATGACCAGTGGCCAGCGTCTCAGCAGGGCGCACCACCCGCACCCGGAACGGCTCCGGCCCTGGTCAGAGGGGTGGCCCGCACCAGGGAGCCGGTTCGCCACAGCCCCCACGGCCCGGCCCGGCGACGGGCCGGTGTCCGTCGTCTCAGTCGTCCGCGCCCGGCAGCCGTACGGTCGCCGTGAGTCCGCCCTCGGGATGGGCGCTCAGGGTCAGGACCCCATGGTGGGCGTCGGTGATGGCGGTCACGATCGCGAGCCCCAGCCCGTGGTCACGACGGCCGGGAGCGGCGGCGGTCCGGCCCTCGCCCCGCAGAAAGGGCTCGGTGAAGGTGGCGACCGCCGCCGGGGACAGCGGGCGTCCGGTGTTGCGGACGGTGAGAAGGGCGTCACGGGGAGAGTCCGGGTCGGGGCCGGTGGTCAGGGTCAGGGAACCGCCGGTCGGCAGGTTGTGGCGGATGGCGTTCTGGAGCAGGTTCACCGTGAGCTGGCGCAGCAGGACCTCGTTGCCGGTGGCCGGGACCGGGGTGAGGTCGTGCGAGACCTCGACGCCCCGGGCGGCCGCCTCGGCACGGATCACATCGAGCCCCTCGGCGGCGATCTCCGCCAGGTCGAGCGGGGCCAGGGCGGGCGGGGAGTGCTCCAGGGCGGAGAGCTGGAGCAGGGCGTCCACCAGCTCGACGCCGCGCTCGTTGGTCTCGCGCAGCCGCGCGACGAGCTGCGGATAGTCCTGACCGCCGGGGTCGGCCCGCGCGACGTCCAGCAGGGTGCGGCTGACGGCGAGCGGGGTGCGCAGCTCATGGGAGGCGTTGGCGGCGAACCGTCGCTGGGCGTCGAAGGACCGCTGGAGGCGCTCCAGCATCTCGTCGAAGGTGTCGGAGAGATCGGTGAACTCGTCCCGGCGTCCGACGAGGCCGATCCGGTGGTCGAGCGAGCCTTCCGCCGCCCGGCGGGCCGCCCGGGTGATGTCCTGGAGCGGACGCAGTACCCGGCCCGCGATGAACCAGCCACCGACCAGGCCGACGATCGCCAGCAGCGCCAGGACGAACCCCGAGGCACGCAGCAGGGAGGCGAGGATCTCCTCGCGGGAGGGCGCCACGTGCGCCTCGCGCGGGTTGGCGGAGGTCAGCGGATAGTTGGGGACGGCGTACATGGCCACGTAGATGACACCGAGCGAGAACACACCGGCGACGACCACGAAGAACGCGTAGCTGAGGGTCAGCCGGGCCCGCGCGGTGAGGCGTCTGGGCCGCCAGGTCAGCACGGACTCCGCCGCCGCGGGGTGCTCCGCCAGAGGTCCGTTCCCCGGCGGTGCGACCGACCCGCTCACGACGCCTCCGCCGGACCCAGCCGGTAGCCGACCCCGGCCACGGTGTGGATGGCGGTGGGGTCGCCCAGACGCTTGCGCAGGGTGGAGATGGTGATCCGTACGGCGTTGGTGAAGGGGTCCGTGTGCTCGTCCCAGGCCCGCTCCAGCAGCGTCTCGGCACTGACCACGCCGCCGCGCGCGGTGATCAGGATCTCCAGGACGGCGAACTGCTTGCGGGTGAGTGCCACATAGCGCCCCTCCCGGTAGACCTCCCGCCGGAAGGGGTCGAGCCGGATCCCCTCGTACTCCAGCACCGGCGGCGCGCTCTCCTTCGGCCGCCGGGCCAGTGAGCGCAGCCGTACCACCAGCTCCGGCAGGTCGAAGGGCTTGGTGAGGTAGTCGTCCGCGCCCAGCTCGAAGCCGGTGACCTTGTCGTCCAGGCGGGTCGCGGCCGTCAGCATCAGCACCCGGCAGCCGAGCCGGTGCTCGACGATGGTCCGGCAGACCTCGTCCCCGTGGACCCCCGGGATGTCACGGTCGAGCACCACCACGTCATAGGTGTGGACCGCCAGCCGCTCCAGGGCGCTCGCCCCGTCGCCCGCGATATCGGCCGCGATGGCCTCCAGACGCAGCCCCGACCGCACCGCCTCGGCGAGGTAGGGCTCGTCCTCCACGATCAGCACCCGCATGCGGCCTCTCTCCGTTCCCCGCCGTGGCTGTGCCGGTGACCCTGTTCCCGGCCAGCGCCCCGGCTTGTCCGTCCGTCATGACACCACGGCGGACCTATCGCGAACGTATCCGAAATCCAAGACGGCGGCGGAACACCCCACCCCCTTCACTGAGGGCGTCAACGACGGAGTACGAGGTCTGGAGGACGGCTGGTGCGTGGGACGGAGCGGGAGAAGCGGGGTGGCGCGGCGGTACGGGCGGGGGAGGGCCGCCGAGGAGCGCGCGCCCCCCTCGTCGCGGCCCTGGCCACGGTGGTGCTGGCGGGAACGGGCTGGTGGGCCCTCGCCGACCGGGAGGGCGAGCCGGCCGAACGGATCCGGGCGGCGGTGAGCGACGCGGTGGGACGGTCGGGGTCGGCGTCAGGGCCGGACCGGCTGGGCACGGCGGAGAGCGGAGCCATCGCGAAGGGGGATCGCGTCACCCCGTTCGACACCGACCACCCCGCACTCGGCCGTCTCGACCGAAAGCTGCTCACGGCCGTACAGCAGGCGGCCGAGGCGGCACGGCGGGACGGGATCGAGTTCCACGTCACCTCGGGCTGGCGCAGCGCGGAGTACCAGCGCTTGCTCCTGGACCGGGCCGTGCGACGACACGGCGGCCTGGCGAAGGCGAAGGAGTTCGTGGCCACACCGGAGAAGTCGGGGCATGTCACGGGGACGGCGATCGACATCGGGCCGACCGACGCCGACGACTGGCTCATCAGGAAGGGCGCGCGGTTCGGTCTCTGTCAGGTCTACGCGAACGAGATGTGGCACTTCGAACTGCTCACCGAGCCCGGCGGCACCTGCCCCACGCCGCTCCCGAACGCGAGTGGCTGAGCCATGGGGCGCTCCGCTGGGCACGGGCTTGTGGTGCGACCCGCGGAGTGCCCGCTGAACCGCGGCCGACGGGCCGATGGCGGCCCGGTGATCTCCCCCCGGCGCGGGAGTGCGCCATCGTGCGGGCACCGCCGGAGGCGGGTCCCGTCCGGGCGTCCCGGTCCCGGACCGGGAGCCGGGCGGGTCCGGTCCCAGCGGTGGCGACCGCGTGGGACGGCCGACCGACGCGGGCTCGTCAGTCGAACCAGTCGGGCTCACCGTCCCTGACGTACTCCCGCAGCACCGACGGGTCCTCGAAGGCCTCCCGCATCAGCTTCCCCAGCCGTCTCAGCGCCTCCGGGTCCTCGCCGTAGGCGACGAACATCCCGGCCTCGGGATCGAAGCCGACGCGCCCGGCCTCCTCCGGCTCCCAGGTCCGCACGATGCACCGGGCGACGCCCGTCCACGCGTAGCCGCCGCCGTCGTACCCGTACGCGCTGAAGACATCCTCCCGGGCCACCATGGCGTCATCGGTCAGCATGAGGCAGTACCTGCCCTGATGGTGGTCGTACTCGAAGAACACCAGCGGTGCGTAAGTCTCACGATCAGTCATGCGCCGACCTTAGGCGGTGCCACTGACAACGGGATCGCCATGAGGCGTCCCGCGGCGCCCTGGCCCCCTGCCGGGGGTCCGACCGCGCTGGTCAGGAGCGGAACAGCCGCCAGAAGGCGAGCGCGGTCCCGTCGGCCGGGGCGGGGGTCTCCTGGGTGATCCAGGTGGTGAGCACGCCCATGAGCGCGCCCGCCAGATAGGCCGCGTGGAGCTCCACCGGTACGTCCTCGAAGCCCGGGGGACGGCGTCCCTCCCGGAAGGACGTGGTGAGTTCGCCGGTCAGCCGCTCCCGCAACCGGGTGGTGAACAGCGTGCTCCCCTGGGTGCCGAGCATGCGCCGGTAGAGCGCGGCGCCATCGGAGACATGACGGAACAGGGCGTCCAGCGGCGCCGGGACCGTGTCGCGCGGCGCGTCCACCGGGCAGAGCGCGGCGGCGCGCGTTACATGGGTCACCGCGTCCTCCATAGCGTCCGTCACCAGGGCGTTCACATCCGGGAAGTGCTGGTAGACGGTGGCCCGGTTCACCCCGGCATGCCGGGCCACCTCGGTCATGGTGATCGCCGCCGGGTCCTTGGCCACCGTCAGCTCCAGGATCGCGGCGCGCAGCCGGGCGCGGGTGCGCTGGGCACGGGGGTCGTCCAGATTCATGGGGTCAGAGTAGACGACACCTGTCGCTTTTCTAATCGACAGATGTTGGTTAGTGTGCCGGTCATGAGAATCGAGATCTGGGCGGACGTGGTCTGCGCATGGGCGTACATCGGCAAGCGGCGGGTGGAGCGGGCGCTGCGGAACAGACCCGAACTGGCCGGGGCCGAAGTGGTCTGGCGGCCCTTCAGGATCGACCCCGTCGCCCCTGACCAGGCCATCCCCCTGGAAGAGGCCTGGCGTGACCCTCTGGTGGACGCCGCCCTGCGCCAGTGCGCGCCGGGACTGAGCCCCGCCGAGAACCGGGTCCGCATCTCGGCCGTCGCGGCCGCGGAAGGGCTCGGGCCCGCCTGGGGCGCGGCCTGGCGGGCCAGCAGCCACCACGCGCACCGGCTGCTGTATCTGGCGCTGGAGCACGGTGGCCCCGCGCTCCAGAACGCGATGGCCGAACGCGTCCTGCGGGCGTACTTCCTTGACGGCGCCGACATCAGTGAGCGCGAACTGCTCACGGAACTCGCCGCCGACGCCGGGTTCGACGCGGCGGGCGCGCAGCTGCGGAGCACGGCGGGCGAGCGGGAGGTGCGCGAACTCCTCCTGGAAGGCAAGGCGCGCGCGGTGACGACCTCGCCCACCATCGTCGTCGGCGACCGGGCCCTCGCGGGCGCCCAGTCGCCCGAGGTCATCGCCGACTTCCTGGTCCGGGGCGGCCAGGAGCGCGAGATGCCCGACGAGGTGCGCCGACTGCGCTGGTGCGCCTCACTGCTGGACCAGCGGGATCCGCTGGGGGCCCTCACCCTGCTCCGGCCCCTGCTCGACGGCCACGGGCACGATCCGAACGTGCGACGGCTCGCGGCCCGTGGCTACTTCCACTCCGCACAGCTCACCCGGGCCCACGCCGTCCTGGAGGGACTGGTCATGGACCGGCCCGACGACGCGTACGCACGGCTCATGCTCGGGCGCACGCTCCAGCGCCTGGGGCGGGCCGAGGAGGGGGAGACACAGCTGAGGATGGCGACGGCGATGGCGCCGGAGTACGTCTGAGCGCCGTCCCCGGCGCGCGCCGCCCAGCCGCCGCTTCCTGTCCGGAGCGTCCCCAGTCCCCGGGCCCGCCACGACGCCGCGGCCCGGGGGCGCGGACCAGGGGTGTGAACGGGCCGTGGGGACGGGCGGTGTGGACCGGCGCGTGAGGTGTGGGGCGTAGCCGGGTGGGTGAGGTTCGTCCCGGCGGCGGCGTCGACGGGACGAGCCCGCGCCGAGCGCTCTTCCCGGTGTCAGTGGGAGGGGATAGCGTGCGGTATGGCGACTTACAACAGCATCGGCGCGACCTACGCGGGCACCCGGCGACCCGACCCCCGTATCGCCGCCAGAATCCAGCAGGCCCTCGGCGGCGCCGCCACCGTGATCAACGTGGGCGCCGGTACCGGCTCCTACGAACCCGCGCAGACCGTATGGGCCGTGGAACCCAGCTCAGTGATGATCGCCCAGCGCCCAGCCGGATCCGCGCCCGCCCTGGCGGCGTCCGCCGAGTCGATCCCCCTCGCCGACGACGCGGCCGAGGCGGCGATGGCCCTGCTGACCGTGCACCACTGGAGCGATCTGGAGGCGGGCATCGGGGAACTCCGCCGTATCGCCCGGCGTCGGATCGTCATCCTCACCTTCGACCACGAGGTCAGCCGCGGGTTCTGGCTGCTGGACGAGTATCTGCCCGAGGCGGCCGCGGTCGACGACACCCGAGCGGTCGCGGTCGAGCGCCTGGCCACGCTGCTGGGAGGCGCCCGCGTCGAGACCGTCCCCATCCCGCACGACTGCGCCGACGGATTCCTCGCCGCCTTCTGGCGCCGCCCCGGGGCCTATCTCGATCCCCAGGTCCGCGCCGGTATCTCGCTGTTCGCCCAGATCGGCGACGACGTCATCCAGCCGGGTCTGGACCGGCTGTCGGAGGATCTCCGCTCCGGCCGGTGGCACCGACGCCATTCCGACCTGCTCGACCGCGAAGCGCTCGACGTCGGCTACCGGCTTCTCGTGGCCGACCTGTAGGACGGGCGAGCCGTACGACCGCGTACCCGTGAGAAGGGCCCGCCGAGGCGGCCGTTCCCTGCCGACGACCGCGTGCGCGGGAGAAGGGCCGGGCGCCGCACCCCACGGGGCGCGGTCCCCGCGGAGCGGATCAGCGTCCGGGGACATACCTGCCCCGGCTGGCGGCAGCCCGCCGCCGGCGAGATCAAGCACCGTGCTCCGGGTGGGTCGTTAGGGTGATCCGGTGACCCACACCTATGCCGCCCTTCTGCGGGGCATCAACGTCGGGGGAGCCAACAAGGTCCCCATGCCTGAGCTGCGGGAACTGCTCACCGAACTCGGGCACAGCTCCGTGCGCACCCATCTCAACAGCGGCAACGCCGTCTTCCGTACCCATGCGGACACCACCGACGACGAGGCCGCGCTGGCCGCCGCGCTGGAAGCGGCGATCGAACGGCGCTTCGGCTTCAGCGTGGCGTGTCTGGTGCGCTCCGGACCGTATCTGCGGGCCGTCGTGGACGCCTGCCCCTTCCCCGCGGCAGACCTCGCGGGACGGCAACTGCACGCCGTCTTCTGCGACGGGCCCGTCACACCGGAGCGCTTCGCCCCGGTGGACCCGGCCGCCTACCTCCCCGAGGAGTACCGCCTCGGCGACCGCGTGGTCTATCTGTACGCCCCCGAGGGGCTCGGCGTCTCCCGGCTCGCCCCCGTTCTCCAGCGCCCGGCCCTGCTCAAGGGCTTGCGGGTCACCGCACGCAACTGGAACACCGTGACGAAGCTGGCCGAGCTGACCGGGGAGTGAGGCCGACCGCCGTCCCGGCCCCCGGCCGGGACGCACGGCGCCCCGACACGGCCATGCCCGTCGGCGTACCGTCGCGGCACGCTCTGAGCGTCCCGTGCCGCGCGTTCCGCGTCGGAAGGGCAACGCACCAGGACGTGCCCCATCTCACGCGATGACAGGCCATCGCGGGGCGCCGAATGGGTACGTTCCTCCACAGCCGTGAGGGAGTCGCGGATCGGGCGGACCACGGTCCCGTCCAGGCGGTCCCATCCGGGTGGCGCTGGTCCGAGAACCGCCGCGGGGAAGAGGAAGTCGGAAGGAGGAGCGCATGCTTCCGGAGATAACCGAGCATGAGTGCACAGGATGCGGTGCGCGGGTGAAGGGGCTCTTCGCCCGCTGGTCCTGCATCACGTGCGGGACCAGCAGTCCCTACCGGGAGCCGCCGGCGCACTACGCGGAGAGCCTGGTCAACAGCCCCGCGCGACGGATCGCCCGACCCCATCCGGTCTGCGGCGAAGTGCACTGCGTCTGTCCACGGCTGGAGTATCCGCCCCGGGGCTGACCACGGCCACGGTTTCGGCCTCCGGGTACGGGCCTCCGCTCCCGGGCAGGCCCCGCGTCCGCGGTAACGGCCCTCCGCGGCCGGGAGGTGAGGGGTGAAGGGCGGTCTGGGGAAGGGGTCCCGCCTCAGCGGGCCGCTCGCCGCACGGACGAGGGGCCCACAGGTGTGTCACGCGTCCGACCCGCCGCCACCGCCGCTGACGGCACCCCAGGTCAGGACGTCATCCGTACCCCTCACCCGTCATCTCCGGTGGCTCGCCCGGGATTCGCCGGGCCGCGCCGCACTCGGCGTCACGCGGGATCGGGCTCGTACTGCCCGGCCGTGTAGTCCGCGAACAGGGTGTACTCGATCAGCCCCGAGGACTGTCCCGGCAGTTCCTTCTCCACCCGGTCCAGATCCACCAGGACGAACTCCCCGTACCCCGCGAAGTCACCCGGCCCGTCCGCCACCCCGATATGCAGGGGCGTCTCGTCAGGAAGCCCCGCCAGGGCCTCGCGCAGTCTCCCCGCGGTCCAGACCTGCGGGGTGTGCTCAATCGTCTCGGTGTCAGTCATGGCCGGAGGCTACCTGTCGCCCGGCCCCGAGACGGCGCCCCGCTGCGGGCGCCCCGCCGATTGTCCACCATGCGGCGCACACCCACCGACCCTCCACGGCGCGGAACCGGTCCGGACCGGGCCAGGCGTCCCGGGCGTCCTCCGCACCGGTTCGCGCCGTACCGGTTCCGCGCCGCACCGGGTCAGGCGCGGAACGCGCGGGCACGCGTCGCGTGCCGCTGAAGCGCCTCGCCCGAGAACCGGCGCCGACCTCGCGGTGAGTGAGCCCGCGCCCCGGATGTGTCAGTGCCGGATACGCGGGTCCCGGGAGCCGACGTCCTGACCACGGTGGGCGGTGCGTGGCGAGAGGTCAGGTCGTGGGTGGGGGAGCCCCTGGCCGCGTCGGCGGGAGGCGGCACCGGCCCGTGCCGGGAGCCGGGGACGGGGCACCCCGGGTGCCAGGTGGCGACGACTTGCCGAAGTGTCACTGATGGCCCGTCAAGTGACCTTACGGATCTGGCGAGGGGTGCAGTCTTGGGGTGGTTGGCCGCGCGTTGGGCGTCGGCGCATGGGGAAGCGAGGAGCGCATGTCCTTCCAGGCGTATCTGGACAACATCGAGGAGAAGACGGGCCTGACGCCCCGGCAGTTCATCGAGCTGGCGCAGGAGCGAGGCTTCGAGGGTCCGAGCCTCAAGGCGGGCCCGGTGCTGGAGTGGCTGAAGGAGGACTACGGCCTGGGCCGGGGCCATGGCATGGCCCTGGTGCATGTGTTCAAGAACGGCGCGCAGATCTCCGCGAAGCACGTCGGCTCGGGCGGCGCCCACCACGATGACTCCGACACGCTGTGGCTTGAGGGCAAGAACAACCGGCCCTGACCCGGGACGGTGAGACGGGCACGGACGGCTGACCGGAGGGATCCGGGCCGTCCGCCCGTCTCCGGCCGTCCGTCGGGGCACAAGGGGCGCTGGGCTCCTGCCCCGGAGTCGGCGTTCGCCCGACGCGGGACCGTTCGTACGGCGGGTGAGCATGCCTGCCAGGCGTACGCGTGTGACGTCGCCGGACCGCTCGTACCGCCTGGCGGGCGCTGGACCATCCGGAGCGCCTGACAGGCCCCGGACCGCTCGTATCGCCGGACGGACACACCGGATCGCTCGTGCGGCGGCTGACGGACGCCGGTACGGCGCTCGCGCCGAACGAGTGAGCGGGCACGGACCCTCTTGCCGTGCCTCACACCGCTTCCTAGGGTCCTCTGCATGACGATCCCCACGGAACCGATCGGCAGTATTCCCCGGCCCCGTGCCCTTCAGGAGGCCCTTGCCGAGCACGCCGACGGGCGGCTGACGGACGAGGAGTTACAGAAGGTCCGGGAACAGGCCACGGTGGAGACCCTGGCCCGGCTCGAAGAGCTGGATTGCCCCGTCCTGGTCGACGGTGAGCAGTCCAAGCCCAGTTTCGCCACCTACCCGCTCGCGGGTCTGGAGACCATCGCTCCGGGCGGTGCGATCATCCCGTTCGCGGACGGTCACACCCGGCAGCTGCCCCGGTTGACGGCCGGTCCCTTCCGCTATGGGGTCCACGCCGACACCTATCTCACCCTCGCGCGCCGCCACACCGGCCGACCGGTCAAGCAAGCGGTCATCGCTCCGTCCGCGCTGAGCCTGCTGTATCCGGCCGAGGGCCTCGACGGCTATCCCCGTGAGACGTTCCTGAGTGATCTCGCCGACGGGGCCGAGGCCGATATCCGCCGCTGTCTGGACGCGGGCGCCCACCGGGTGCAGCTCGACTTCACCGAGGGGCGGCTGTCCCTGAAGCTGGACCCGAGCGGGGGACTGCTCGATGACTTCATCGCTCTGAACAACGGGGTGCTCGACCGGTTCAGCGACGCCGACCGGGACCGCCTGGGTGTCCACACCTGTCCCGGCGGTGACCTCGACTCCACCCACAGTCTCGACGTCGACTACGCGGAGCTGCTGCCCAGACTGTTCGAGCTGAAGGTCGGCGCCTTCTACGTCCAGCTGGCGAGCGAGCCCGACCCGGAACGGGTGCTGCGGATCATCGCGGAGCAGCTCCGCCCGGGAATCCGGGTCTTCGTCGGGGTCACCGATCCGGTGACGCCCATCGCGGAGACACCCGAGGAGGTGCGCGACCGGGTACTGACGGCTGCCCGCCATATCCCCGTGGACCAGTTGGGCACCTGCGACGACTGCGGCTTCTCCCCCTTCGCCGACGACACCTCCACGTCCCGCGATCTCGCGTTCGCCAAGATCGCGGCCAGGGTGAAGGGGACCGCGCTCGCCGCGCGGGCGCTCGGACTCTGATCCACGGGCCGGGGGAGGAGGACGCCTCACCTTCGCGTGGCATCCGTATGACGGTCGCGGGGGGTGGGTGCTGCCCCTTCGTCCCGTTGGTGATGGCGAGCCGGGCGGCGATGTCGCGCGGATGGCGGGCGTCCGGTGCTCACCACAAGGTGGTGAATACCAGGCGGACGCGGTGCCGGTGTCGATGGCGGCGCGAACGGTGCCGCCGCCCGGTTCCGCTCACCCGGCGGACGGGTTGGGCAGGAAACCTAGCGCGGTGGACGCCAGCCCTGGATGACGGTCTGGAACTGCTGCCGCATCTCCTGCCAGTCCTCCTCAGGGCCGTCCAGGTACAGGGCGTACTCGACGCCCTTCTCGTCGTAGTACATCTGGTCGATCGCCCGGCGCGGCCCGGCGAACGGCTGCTTCTCCGTCCAGGAGAACTCCCACCGCGCGGACTTGCGGTAGTCGCGGTAGCTGTTGGAGTCGAGCATCAGCCGCTGGTAGTCGGGGAGCTTCCGCCGGAGCTGCTTCTCCAGGGAGAGAAGGTGGCGGTATGGGTGATCGAAGTCCGGTGCGCGGTTGATGCCGATGCGCAGCCGGTGCAGGCCGTTGTCGGGGGAGTAGTCGATCTGGCCTTTGGATGTCGTGCGGGTCCAGCCCTCGGGAATGAGCAGACTGAAACCCGCCGGGTCCTGGACCCGCTGCCAGCCCCGGGGCACGGTGTCGCCACCGCCGTCGGGGAGTGTGCCCGAGGAGGTCCCCGGAGACCGGGCGCCGACGGACGGCTTGGTGCCCTTCGCCTTGCCGCCCTCACCTCCATCGCGCTCCGCCGCCGGCCTGTTCGAGGCACCCGAGGCACCGGGCGCGGCGGAGCCCCCCTTCGTGCCGCCGTTGGCGGAGGACCCGTCCTCCTGCCCGTTGGTGATGGCGTAACGGACACCGAGAGCGATCAGCGCGGCCAGTACCAGGGAGGCCGCCGTGGCCGTCAGGATCAGCCCCTTCCTCCGGCGGGGCGGGGGCGCCGGGGTGTGGGGTGCGACCTGCCCTCCTGCCATGGTCGGCGGCTCGGCGAACCCGGGGGCCGGGCCCCCGACGTTCCCCGTTGACGCGGGCAGCGGGACCGTCAGACCGGTCGGCGCGAAGCCCGTGGACTCCGTCGGGCGGGTCGGCGCGGCCGTAGCGGAACCTGTCGGGTGGGTCGGCGCGGCGGTCGTGGAACCTGTCGGGTGGGTCGACAGGTCCGCCGCGGAACCCGACAGGTCCGCCGCGGAACCCGTCATGTTCGTCGCGGAACCCGTCATGTTCGCCGCACGGCCTTCGGCGACCGAGCGGAACATCCCCGCCACATGGGTCACCGACGGCCGCGCCCCCGGGTCCTTCTGGAGCAGCGCGAGGATCACTGCGGTGAGCGGGCCCGCGGTGTGCGGCGGCCTCACCTCGTCGGTCACCACCGCCTGGAGGGTCGTCAGCGGTGAGGACCTCCGGAACGGTGACTCGCCCTCGACCGCCGTATAGAGCGTCGCGCCCAGCGACCAGAGGTCGGAGGAGGGGCCCGGATCCTGACCCCAGGCCCGCTCCGGGGCCAGATACTCGACGGACCCCACGATCTCCCCGGTCCGGGTGATCGTCGAGTCACCCTCGATCGCGGCTATCCCGAAGTCGGTGAGGAGCACGCGGCCGTCGGCGCCGAGCAGGATGTTGGCGGGCTTCACGTCCCGGTGGAGCACCCCGGCCCTATGGGCGGCGTCGAGCGCGCCCAGCACCTGGAGCCCGATGCGCGCGGCCTCCACCGGGGTGATCCGTCCGGATGTGGCGAGCGCGTCCGCGAGCGAGTGGCCGTCGACGTACTGCATGACGATCCACGGCCGCTGATCGTGGTCGAGTACGTCATGGACGGTGACGGCTCCGGGGTGGCTGATCCGGGCCGCCGCGCGGGCCTCCGTACGGGTACGGGCGTGGAGCCTGCCGCGGTCGGCCTCGGAGCCGTACACGCCCGCGGTCAGTTCCTTTATGGCGACGACCCTGTTCAGCAGCTCGTCATGGGCGCGCCAGACCCGGCCCATGCCACCCTGGCCTATGCTCTCGGTCAGCCGGTAGCGCCCGGCGAGCAGCAGACCCGCGCCGGTGCCCTGTGAGTTCTCCACGTGTCTATCCCGCCCCATCCCCTCGGTCCGCACAGATTACGGAACGGGGTCCCGATGGAGTGAACCCGGGGGCACCAGGGCGTGCCCGGCCCGCGCGTGATGACGCCGAGTCAGCGTCACATGATGGCCCGTCAGCATGGTCCGGACATATCGTCGCCGAGGTGCCTCCGTGGTACGGAGACACCCTGGCCGGAGGTGAACCGGATGGCAGCGGTCCGTCGCGCCGCTCCACCAGCGGCGCGATCCCGAGGCGCCGTCGACACGTTGGCCGCTGGACGGCGGGGCGTCCGGACGTCAGCGGCTCCCAGCGGCGACCGCCGGGGCGCGTTCGGAGCTGTCGGCGGGCGGCACCGGCGTCGTCGGGGAGACCGCCGCCCCGCGGGCGAGAACGGCCGCGGGCAGGGTGACCAGTACGGCGGCGGTCACCGCGCCGATGAACCAGCCGGAAGCGTCGTGCTGGGCGGCGAAGGTGGCGGCCGCCGGGGTCACCCCGCCGAGGACGGCGGTGGTCACGGCGTTCGGGAGACCGATGCCGAGCGCGCGGTGCGACGCCGGGAAGAGCTCGGTGAGCAGCTTGGGCAGGACCGTGGTGGCACTGGCCAGATAGAGGATTCCGGTGCCGTAGGTGAGCAACAGACTGGTGAAGGTGCCCGCCATCGTCAGATAGGTGGCGGGACCGGCCACCGCGAACAGCAGGGAGACCCCGATCAGCAGCCGGGTGGGGCCCACCCGGTCGGCGAGCAGTCCGATGGGCACGGTGAGCGCCATCAGCAGCGCGGTCGCGGTGACGACGACCCAGAACATCGTTCCCGGCGGCGCGAGACGGTTGCCCAGTGCCGGAACCACCGCGGTCCAGGTGCCGGCGACGGTACCGGTGCCCGCGACCAGCAGGGCGGCCAGCAGGACCTGACGCCGATGGGTGCCGAGCACCTGACGCAGGGAGCCGCGGTCGCGGTGGGCGCGGGCGTCGCGCTGGAAGACCTCGGTCTCGGTGAGCCGGGTACGCAGTACGAGGAGCAACAGGCCGAGCGCGCCACCGACGAGGAAGGGAATCCGCCAGCCCCAGTCGGACATGGCCGCAGGTCCGAGGGCGGCGGTCAGACCGCCCCCGAGGAGCGAGGCCGTGAACGCCCCGGCGCTGGTGGTGAGTGAGAACAGACTGCCGTACGTGGCCTTGCGCCGCTCCGGGGCGACCTCCATGAGATACGCGGCCGCGGCGGGCCACTCACCGCCGTGCGAGACGCCCTGGGCCATCCGGGCCAGGAGCAGCAGCAGCGGGGCCAGCAGACCGATCTGCGTGTACGTCGGGGTGAGGCCGATCAGCAGCGAGCCACCGGCCATGAGGGAGATGGCGAGCATCAGCGCGGGCCGACGGCCGCGCCGGTCGGCGAAGCGGCCGAGGAGGATGCCGCCGAGAGGACGCATCAGGACCCCCGCGCCCAGGACGGCGAACGCGCCGAGTACCGAGGTGAGGGAGTTTCCGGACGGGAAGAACTGGGCGGCGAACAGCGGCGCGAAGAGTCCGTAGGCGAGCCAGTCGAAGGATTCGATGAAGTTGCCGACGACGGTCGCGGTGACCGCGCGCCGGTGGGCCGTCGTCGTGGATGGCGCAGACATGCGGGCCGGTTCTCCTTCAGATGACGGCGGTGTAGCCATGGGTGGTGATCCGTCTGCCAGCCTCGTCGTAGTAACCGGGCTCGGTCGGCAGCGAGGTGCCCAGCGCGCTGACATAACGGTTGAACATGCAGAAGGCGGCGGCGATCAGCACGGTGTCATGGATATGGGTATCGGTGGCGCCCTCGGCCCGGGCGGCGGCGACGGCCTCCACGGAGACGGGCGCGGCCTGTGCCTGCACCTCGGCGGCGATCCGGAGCAACGAGCGCAGCAACGGGGTCAGGGCGGCGGCGTCCGGATCGCTGTGCACGGCCTTGACCAGGTCGGCCCCGCCATCGAGCTGGGCCGCCGCGGCCGCTCCGTGGGTGTCGGCGCAGAAGCGGGTGGCGTTGAGTTCGGAGACGTACGAGGCGATCAGCTCACGTTCCCCCCGGCTGAGCGGTGAGGGCCCGCGCAACAGGGTCTCGGTCAGGGCGTTCAGGGGCGCCGCCGTATCGGGGCGATCGGTCATCAGCCCTCTGATGCCCGGAAGTTCGCTGGTGATGGCGATATGTGGCATGGGCGTGCCCTTCTCTCGGAGTGGATCAGTGCCTCATCGTGGGCGGCGGGGGCGACGGTGACCAACTTCCCCCGTGCGGAGCTGTGGTGCCGTACTCGCCGAACCCTCCGCCCGGCGGGATCGACGCCGGACGCTCATGACGCCTCCCGGCGCCGTGCGTGGGTTCACGGTAGGGCGCGTGGACCGCCGACGGTAGGTGCAGGGCTTGCGCCACGGCTGCCGCCAGGACCACCCGCGCGGTGTGGCGGGGGCAGGCTTCGTGTACGGCAAGGTCCGCACGCACGGAGTTGGCCGTGGTGTGCGTGGATTCCGACGATGAGGTGTTGGGGCCATGGCTCCGGCGGTCCGTGTCACTCCGGCCGGCCTGGTGGGAGGGCGGGTGGTACCGCGGGGGTGTTCGTATTCCAGCGGTCCTGTCACTCCAGCAGGTCCGCCACTCCAGCGGTCCCGTCACTCCAGCAGGTCCGCCACTCCAGGTAGTCCGTCATCACGACGGCGGACCCACCACTCCGGCAGAGAGGGCACGAACGTTGCCTCATATCGAGATCACGCATGACCTCCCCGGGATCAGCGGGCTGTTCGCCCAGCGCCCGGACACCGCGGTCGTCCTGTCCCAGCTCGCCGAGACCCTGCTGCGCGGCCCCTCGCCGCTCAGCCGGGGGGAACGCGAGCTGATCGCCGCGTACGTCTCACACCTGAACCACACCGACTTCTGCGCCGGTTCACACAGCGCGTTCGCGGCGGCCCAGCTCGACGGCGGGACCGAACTGGTCGCCTCGGTACTGGCGGACGTGGACAGAGCGCCCGTCAGCCCGTTGACACACGCCCTGCTGAGGGTGGCGGCGCGGGTCCAGGAGCGGGCCGCCCCCGTCGATGACGAGGTGATCGCCAAGGCGCGGGCCGAGGGCGCCACGGACGACCACATCCATGACACGGTCCTGATCGCCGCGGCCTTCGCCATGTACAACCGGTACGTCAACGGGCTCGCCACCGGCGTCCCCTCGGATCCGTCCTACTACGACGCCGCGGCCCAGCGCGTCGTGGAACAGGGGTACGGCGATGGCCGCTGAGCCCCGCGCACCCCGTTCCCGCTACGCCCGGCACCGGCGACACCCCTGATGTCCATGCCCAAGGAGAGCGACGTGACGTGGTCCCACGCGGACATTCCCGACCAGAGCGGAAGGATCGCCCTGATCACGGGCGCGAGCGGCGGTATCGGCCTGGAGACGGCCCGCACCCTCGCCGCTCGGGGCGCGCATGTCGTCCTCGCCTGCCGCAGTGAGCACCGCGGCCGCGCCGCCGCCGCGCGGATCGGCGGCAGCACCGAGGTCGTCCACCTCGACCTGGGGTCGCTGGACTCCGTACGGGACGCCGCCGCACGGGTACGGGCCCGGCATGACCACCTGGATCTGCTGATCAACAACGCGGGGGTGATGTTCCCACCGTACGGGCGTACCGAGGACGGATTCGAGCCGCACTTCGGCGTCAACCACCTCGGGCACTTCGCCCTCACCGGGCTCCTGCTCGACCGCATGACGCAGGTTCCGCACTCCCGGATCGTCACCGTCACCAGCCTGGCGCATCGCGCGGGCGGTGCCATCGGCCCCTACGAGGCATGGTTGGCGGACGGTCACCAGTCGGCGGCCGCCTACGGGCGGTCCAAGCTGGCCAACCTGCTGTTCGCCCGGGAACTCCAGCACCGGTTGGCCCTGGCCGGAGCCGCCACGGTCTCCGTCGCCGCGCATCCCGGCCTGTCGCCGACGGGGTTGTGGGACGGTGCTCCGCCCGCGCTGGTCCGGCCGTTCGCCGCAGTGGGTCTGCGCTGTCTGGCCCAGCCCGTGGACCGCGCGGCGCTGCCCTCACTGCGGGCCGCCACGGACCGTACGGTGCCGGGTGGCGCCTATCTGGGCCCGTCACGGCTCTTCGAGAGCCGTGGCACACCAGGCCCCGCCCGCTCCAGCCGGGCCGCGCGCGACCACGCCGCGCGGGCGCGACTCTGGGAGCTGTCGGAGGAACTGACCGAGGTGCGCTACATCTGCGCACCCGAGGCCACGAGCACATCGCCCGCGGCTGAAGGAGGAAGCGCGCCTCAAGAAGGAGGAGACACCGCCGGAGCGGTGTGCCCGGTGACCGGTGCGCGAGGCTGAGCGCCATGCGGCGGGCGCCTGCCAAGGGGAGCGGACCACGACACACGGACTGTGTGACTCCGGCACGGCGCGGGCCCATCCGACCCGTCAGCCGGTTCCTGGTGTGGGCGGTCGGGATATGGCGGGATGGCCACCTGTCCGTGCTGCCTGACCCGACGGGTGCGGCGGACCAGACGGACGAGGTGGAGCTGGCGGGCGGGCTGGGCCAGGCGGACACAGCGGGTGCCGGGAGGGTGGTCAGCAGGGGAAGACGGTGAGACTCCCCGCCCCTGGCGCCTTCGCCGCCCCGGCGTCCTGGAACCTGGAGCGCACCCCCGGCCTCGCCACCGCCCCACGGCATCCCATCCACCCCTGAGGCGTTCAGGTTGCCGACCTGCCTCAGGTTCCTGGGGCGCGGGTCCCTGTACGTCAGGTGGTTCGGACGGGGGTGATCCGACCGAACGCGGTGATCGCCATGACGAGCTCACCGGCGGTGTCAAGGAGATCGAAGGCGCTGAAGTCCGGGTCGTCCAGGACGGCCACGAGACTGGCAAGCACCTGCGCGAACCGCCCACCGTTCGCCGAGAGCATGGTGACGCTCCCTTCCCACAGACCGGCCCGCAGCCGCCGTGAGGTGAGCATCCCGTCGGCCGCGGTCGCGGTGACGAGCATGTCGGCGACGCGCGCTTCGAGCGCGGTCGGACTCCAAACTCCCTTGTCGAGATCCACCCTGAGGGCCTCGACCCGACGGCGACCCCGGCGAACGAGGACGCTTTCGGAGACAGAACCGGTGCGGGTCTGCGGGAAGGGCACGGTGGACACGGAGGATCCTCTCGGCGGCTCACGGCCGGTTATCGATGACGCTGTTCTGCTCGGCGTGATGAGGACCACCGGATTCTTGATGCCCCTCTCCCCATTGTTGTCCCGTAGGGGTTCGCCGGGACATATGGCTGAGTCGACCTTTTCCCGGTACGGGTGAACTGGCAAGTGCTGCTGACCGGCGGAGTGCGACTTGAACAAGTCGCGGTGAGGGTTGGCCGCGTCAATGCGATGTGCCGCCAAGGGGATTTACTCTTTGTTGCGGTGTGGGGGGTGGGGTTTGCGTCGGGTTGTGGTGTGGTGTGGGTGTTATTTACTTCAGTTTTGGGTGGGTTTGCTCAATGGCTTGCGGGGATGCCGGTGCGGGAGTCGCGGGCTTGATGGATGTGGTGCAGGGGGATGCGCGGCGTCCGGGGAATTCGATGCGGTGATGCTTGATCATCGTTGTACGTAGGGTTGTACGGAGAATCATTCCGGGAGTTGGCGGCGGTTTTCGCGCTGGGTGTCAGTGGGTGGGTGAGGTGAGGTGGGTGGGTGGCGGGAAGAGTTACATGCTGAGTGATCCCAGCACCGAGCCCGGCGTTGTCCACCGTTTTCCACTCCGTTTGTTTCACTGCGTGTGTGTGGCTCTGTTTTGGTGTCTGTTGCGGTTGAGTTGGTAGGTGGTCGCGGGTGTTGTGGGCCCCGCCGGGTCCTTACGGGCCGGGCGGGGCCCCACGCTGGCTGGTCCCGGGGCGGGGTGTCACTGTGGCTGGTCCCGGGGCCTGTATTTGTGGGTTAGCGGGTGCAGCGGATGGCGGCGTAGCCGTACCAGTGCCCGAAACCGGCTCCGTCGGAGTAGGCGTAGAGGACTACGCACTGTTCGTGGAGGTAGCCGCTGATCAGCGCGTGGCGGCGGGCCTGGTTCTCTGCTTCGCGCTTCGCTTTGCCTGAGCTCTGTTCATACGAGGTTCCGGTGAATACCTGGGTTTCGCGCGCACCCGTGGTGCTGGTGCTGGTGCTGGTGCTGGTGCTGGTGGGGGTGCTGGTGGCGTGTGCGACAGATGGTGTTGCCACGGCCAGGCCTGCCAGAGCCAGGGCGGTAGCAGCGCGTACCAGGATCGAGGTCATCACGGTCGGATCTCCTGTTGTGAGCGTGGCTATGGGTGAACGCAACACTGCGGACGTGGTTCAGCGTTGGCAGAAGAGGTCGGCTACGGCGGAGTACAGGCCGCCGCCGACGGAGCGGACGGATGTCGCGCGGACGTGGCACTGGTTGACCTGCCAGCCGGCCCATTGCGCCATGGTGTAGGCCATGCGGACGGCGCCGTCGACGGCGTCGGAGGGGTATACCCCCATCCCTGAACCGGTGAAGGTCCGTACCTCGGCCACGGCTGCCGGGCGGGGGGCTGCCGCGGCGCTGTCTCCGGCGGCCTGGGCGGAGGTCGCACCGGCGGCCAGCAGCGCCGATGCCGCCAGGGCCACGGCAATACAGCGTGTACGCAACGCGGATGAACGCATCACAGAGCACTCCTCAATAGATAGATAGATAGGCGGGTGGGTGGGGCGGCCGCCGGGCGGCCGTGACCATGTGTCACATCCATACGGAACGGATCCGCACGGCGTGGGTGTTGGTGTGGGTGGGTGTGGCCGGGCGGTCCTGAGGTATGTGGGGCCGCCCGGCCGTTTCCGTGCTCAGCTGGCCGGGGCGCGGTGGGGTGGGGCGGTTGGACTGGCCTGTGCCGTGGCGTGGTGCCGTGTCCGTTCCCGGGGCCGCGGTGGTCACGGCGGCGGTGCGGAGGATGTCCACCGGGTCGCCTTTCCCCTGTTTCTTTTTCTGCGCTGGACGGCTCGTCTGGGCGGTCATCAGCTTTCGGCAGAGGGGGTGGTGGCGGCAAGCGTGGCGGGGGGTGGTGGAACGGTGGAACCATTCCACCGCCGCTGACGTGGCATTACCCGACGGGGGTGGAACACCGCCCCGCAATACCCGGGGGGCGGGATCGGTTGAGCGCGCACGAGTGGGAGACTGAGGCGTTCGCGTACCGGCTGAGGGAGATACGGCAGGCTTCGGGCCGCAGTTACCAGGCACTGGCCCGCCGGATGGGAATCAGTGCTTCCACCCTGCACCGTTACTGCTCCGGCCATGTCGTGCCGCTGGAGTTCGCCCCGGTCGAACGTCTCGCGCGGCTGTGTGGTTGCCGGGGTGAGGACCTGATCGCCCTGCACCGTCTGTGGGTGCTCGCGGATGGTGAACGCCGCCGACGTCAGACCGTGGCCGCCGCGGCCCGTGCTCACGCCACCCCCCGCGCCCTGGAGCGGGACGCGGCCGGGATACCCGGCCCTCCGCCCCAGCCCGCCCCGGGCCGCGGCGGGAACCCCCCGCGCGGCACCGCCCCGGCGACAGCCCCCAACGCTCCCGAAACTCCCAATGCTCCCGAAACTGCCAACGCTCCTGAAATCCCCAGCATCTCCGAAACTCTCGGCACTCCCGGTATCTCCGAGACCTCGGGCATTCCCGGCACCCTCAAGGTCCCCGGAGCTCCGGCCCCCGGCAGCGCTGATGCCGCCGGGGCGCGGGCCACGGCCGATGCTCCGGGTGCGGGTGAGGTCTCCGGTTCCCCTCAAGCCCGCGCCGACGCCGTCACCGACGCCGGTATTCACCCCCATGCCGGCACCCGCACCGACACCGACACCGGCACCCAGACCCGTGCTGTCACGGGTACTGGCACCCAAGGCGACGCCGTCACCGGCACCCGTCCCCTCACCGACGCTGATGCTCCGGACAGGGGTGAGGTTTCCGGTTCGTCTCAAGCCCCAGCCCCAGTGCGAACTTGTGTCGTGACTCGCGCTGTCACTGTCACTCGCGCTGTCATTGTCGACCGCGCCGATGCGGTCGCGGTGGCTGGTACGGCTGGCTCCGCCGGTCCCTCCGAAGCCGTGGTTCCCGTTCCCGTCTCTGAAGCCGCGGTTCCCGTCCTTGGGGCCGCTCTCGTCTCCGTCGGCGGAGCGGTCGCTGTTTCTGAAGCCGCCGTCTCTGGAACCGCTCCTGTCTCTGTGCGTGGAGTGGCCGACGCCGGTGACGGCACCGGTGCTTCTGTCTCTGTGTCGGGAGCGGGTGGTGGGGGTGTGGGTGTGTGGGGGAGGCGCCCGGTCGGCCCGGTGGGTGGGGTGTGGCGGCGGGCCGGTGTGCTGGTCGCTGCTGTGAGTGTTGTGGCTGTTGTGGTCCTGTCGGTGTTTGAGCGTTCGCCTGTCGTGGCGGGGGATGGTGGCGGGCGGGGCCCGGGGGGCCGGGAGCAGGCTGCCGCTCCGGGCCGGGCGGGTTCCGTTGTCCCGTCCGCTCGTGCTTCTGGGTCTTCGTCTGGAGTGCCGGGCGTGCCGGGGTCGTCGGGGGTGGTGTCTCCTGTGCCGGGTGCGGTGGCTCCTGCCGTACCGGGCGGGCCGTCTGTCCGGCCGTCTCGGCCGGGTGCGGCACGGCCGGGTCCGGGTCTGCCCTCGGTCTCGCCTTTCCCGGCTGTGCCGCCGGGGGTTGCTGCTCGTGGGCTGCCGTTCACGTGGAATGTCGATCAGCATCTGTGGACGGGCGGGTGCAGTCATGCTTATCTCATCGACCGGCCTGCGGCGCAGGTTCCGCCGCCACCGTCGGCGGCTGATGCCGGGCCCTGGGCCCGTTCTGTGGGTGCGGTCCATGGCGGGGACACGCTGGTCCGGGTCACTGTTCAGGGCCGTGGCGAGGAGGCAGTGGTGCTTCAGGGGTTGCGGGTCCGGGTGGCCGCTGAGCGGCCGGTACAGCCGCGTAACGTATATGAGATGGGCATGAGCTGTGGCGGGGCGATGACGCCCCGCCGGTTCGATCTCGATCTCGATGCCGCCCGTCCCGCCGTGCGTCCGGTGCCCGGCAGCGATGCCGGGGCCGTGATTCCCGCTGTCTCCTTCCCTTACCGTGTCTCGGTCCGCGACCCCGAGGTGTTCCTGGTCACCGCCCGTACGGTGGACTGTGACTGCGACTGGTACCTGGAGCTGGAGTGGAGCGGCGGGGACCGTTCGGGGGTGGTACGGATCGATGACGGCGGGCGCCCGTTCCGTACCAGCGGTACCCGGGGCGGGCCGGTGCATGTGTACGACACCGGCCTGGGAAGCTGGTTCCCTCTGGAGGGGGATGACCCGACTACCCGTCCCGTCGGCGATCCCCCCGCCACCGGCCCCGGTGACCCGGATGTTCCCGGCGGGCCTGGTGATCCCGGCAGCCCGGATGTTCCTGGAAGCCCCGGGATGACCCCGATGACCCCGTGGCCCCGGGGATGACCTCGGCAGCCCCGGTGGTCCTGGGCAGCGCCCTGTTCTCGTAGAGCTACGGCGGTGGGGTATGCGGTGCTGGGTGATGCCCCGGGGCCGGGGTTAGCTGTGAGGGGCTGGGGCTGGGGCAGGGGCAGGGGCAGGGGCAGTGGTGGCCACTCCTCCCGGGTGCTGTGGGCCCGTTCCTGCCCTGGCGTTGTCCGTTCGCTCGCTGGCTGGGCCGGTGAAACCTGCCGGCGGGTTACGTGTCGCCCTTGGTGTCCGGGCCGGGGCCAGTGGGCCGGGGGTGTGGGTCTGTGGTGTGTGGGTGTGTGTGGGGGTTGGGTTGTTAGGTTGTGAGGGTTTGTTTTTCTTCGGTGTTTCCGGTATTTCCGGTGTTTCCAGTGTGTTCGGTGTTTCCAGTGTGTTTGGTGTGTTTGGGTGTTGTGGTTTGTTCTTTTCCGATGGGTGGGATGTGTCGCATCCGGGTGACGAAGAGGGTTCCGGCTGTGGTGATCAGGATGGCGCTGACTGCGGTGACGGTGTGGATGCCGCTGGTGAACGCGGTCTGTACGGGGTTCATGAACGCGTCTGCGAGGTGTGGGGGCAGGCTCTCGGTGGCTGCTGCGGCGCCGGAGACGCTGTCACGGGCGGCTTCTGCTGCTGCGGCCGGGATGGTTTCGGGTACTGTGCTGTCGATTTCGTTCCGGTAGACGGTCAGGCCCAGGGTGCCCAGGGTCGCTACGCCGAGTGCGGCTCCGAACTCGTTGCTGATCTGTGAGAGGGCTCCGGCGGATCCGGCTTTCTGTGGCGGTACGGTGCCGACGATCATGTGGGTGCCCAGTGCTACCAGTGGTGCGCCGCAGAAGGAGAAGACGGCGAACCCGGCGATGAGTGTCCCGGTTCCTGAGGCCGTGCCGATCTGGGTGAAGACGGCGAGGACGGCTGTGACGCCGGTGATGCCCGCGCCGATGACATACGCGGGCCGTATCCGGCGGGCGATCAGCGGGCATACCATGAACGACACGGTCGCTGCGGCCATCCCGGGCAGCAGGCCCAGCCCGGCCTCGAATGGTGTCATCTGCCGTGCGGCCTGGAAGTACTGTGTCATCAGCAGCATTACCGTGCCGCCGGTCAGGCTGTAGGCGAGGAGGCCCAGCAGGGAGGCGCTGAACCGGCCGTGTTTGAACAGGGTGACGTCCAGCAGCGGGGACTTCAGGGTCCGCTGACGGTGTACGAACGCCACACCGAGCGCCACTCCGGTCACGATCGCCAGCGCGGGCAGCGTACCGAACCCGTTGCGGGCGCTTTCCTTGATGCCGTAGATCACCGGCAGGACCGTGCCCAGGTTCAGCGCCACGCTCGGCAGGTCGATCCGGCCCGCGTCCTCGCTGGAGGATTCCGGCAACACCTTCGGCCCTGCGATCAGCAGCAGGATCATCACCGGCACGCCCAGCAGGAACAGTGAGCCCCACCAGAAGTGTTCCAGCATCAGACCGCCGAGCATCGGGCCGATGATCGCGCCGAGGGTGAAGCAGCTCGCCCACATCCCGATGGCCCCGGCCCGCTGTTTGGCGTCCTGGAACATCTGGGAGATCAGCGCCAGCGTGGACGGGCTGATGGCCGCGCCCGCGACCCCCAGCAGCACCCGCGCGGCGATCAGCATCGCGGGGCTGGTCGCGAACGCCGCCAGCAGTGACGCCGCTGCGAATACCGTGCCGCCGGTCAGCAGCAGCCTGCGGCGCCCGATCCGGTCCCCGAGCGTGCCCATCGGCACCAGGAACCCGGCCACCATGAAGCCGTAGATGTCCATGATCCACAGCTGCTGGTTGCTGTCCGCGCCCAGATCCGCACTCAGGTGCGGCAGCGCCAGCAGCAGCACGAACACATCCAGGGCCACGAGCAGGGTGGGCAGGGCGAGGATTCCCAGCCCGAACCACTCCTTCCGCCCGGCCTTGGGAACGGTGCCTGCACTCATCTGCGTGTTCTTCCCGTCGTCGCGTGTTGAGGAGGAGACCCCCGCCCGCGTGCGCTGTGCGTCCGCGGACCGGCACACACGCGCACCCGTACGCATGCCCGCACCAGCGGGGCGGGAGCCCACCGGGCAGCGTCCCGCCCCCCGCCGGCCCGGCGCATCTTCCCCCGTGCCCTCTCCCTCCGGACCGGGTCAGTTGTGTGAAGCAACCTCAAAGATGTGGGGGGCGTCGATGCCCGCCTACGGTGATGGGCGTACCAGGGGAGAGCGGCCCGGCACGACCGCCGCTCCCTCAAGCCTCCTGATGCTCCCCCACTCATCGCAAGGAGTCCGCCATGACCCGCACGCCCCGCCGCTCCGCCGCCGCCCGTCTCGCCGCCGTCGCCGCTCTCGGCGCGGGCCTGGCCCTGGCCGTCCAGCCCGCCGCGCTGGCCGCCCCCGCCGCCCCCGCCGCACCGGCCGCCCCCGCCGCACCGGCCGCGCCGGTGGTCACCGTCTCCCAGGTGACGGGCCTCGCCGACGGGCAGGCCGTGACCGTCACCGCCTCCGGTCTGACCCCGCATACCGCCTTCCACCTCGGCCAGTGCGCCTTCGTCGAGCCCGGTACCTACGGCTGCAACGCCGCCGCCGCCAAGCGTGTCACCTCTGATGCCCAGGGCAAGATCACCGAGACCGTCACCGTCCGGTCCTCCTTCGCCGCGACCGTCACCGCCGACGGCAAGGTCTGGGGCATTGTCAACGCCAGGACCACTCCCACCCAGGTCGGTCTCGGCAACGCCACCGCCGAAGGCGGCGGCCAGATCGTCACCTTCAAGTAACCCCACCGCCGGGCCTGTCGCCGCCGGCACCAGCGGGCCCCCGGGTACCCGGCCCCCCGGCCGCCGTCCCCGGGGGCCCGGGCATACCCCCAGCCCCGGACACGCCCCCAGCCCCGGACACGGACGGCCCCGGGCACGCGGACGGCCCGCCCCCTTCCCGTCCGGGGCGCGGACACGGGGCAATGGCCCGCACCCTTCCTGTCCGGGGCGCGGACACGGGGCAATGGCCCGCACCCTTCCTGTCCGGGGCGCGGACACGGGGCAATGGCCCGCACCCTTCCTGTCCGGGGCGCGGACACGGGGCAATGGCCCGCACCCTTCCTGTCCGGGGTGCGGACACGGGGCAATGGCCCGCACCCTTCCTGTCCGGGGTGCGGACACGGGGCAATGGCCCGCGCCCTTCCTGTCCGGGGTGCGGACACGGGGCAATGGCCCGCGCCCTTCCTGTCCGGGGCGCGGACATAACGCCCCGCGCTCTTCCTGTCCGGGGTGCGGATACGGGGTAGTGGCCTGCGCTTTTGTTGTCCGGGGTGTGGATACGGGGGTGCGGGCTGGTGGTGTGAGTGGGGATCAGTGACGGAAGTACTTCCCGAGGTGGACCGCACCACCCAGCCCGCTCAGTGCCTGGGTGTTGAAACTGCTGCTGCTGCTCTCTGTCATCCCGGATGTGCGGGTGGGCAGCCGCCATGCCTGGTCCGCCTACGCGTCCTCACCGGCACCGGGCACCAGTACCTCACTTCGGCCGCTGGCGGCCGGGGCCGTATGTACCCGGTGACCGACGTGGTCCCGTGTCTCCGATGTGACAGGACGCGGCACGCGCCCGCGACCACTCCGCCGCTACCGGCTACCGCGTCCTGCCGCGCCGCCGCCAGGACACCGGCCGCCCCGTCCCACCCCGCCCCCGGCCCGCCCCGGCCTGGCCCGTCCCGCCCCCGTCCCGCCCCCGCCCCCGTCCCCGTCCCGGCCCCGTCCCGGCCCCGTCCCGGCCCGTCCCCGCCCCGGCCTGGCCCGCCCCGCCCCGGCCTGGCCCCCGTCCCGCCCCGGCCTGGCCCCCGTCCCGTCCCCGGCCCGCCCCGGCCTGGCCCGGCCTGGCCCGGCCCCGTCCCGCCCCCGGCCCGTCCCGCCCCCGTCCCGCCCCCGCCCCCGCCCCCGTCCCGGCCCGTCCCGGCCCCGTGCCGTGCCGTGCCGGCCTGGGCCGGTCCTGTGACCACAGAAAAGTACGGCCCGTACCGCTTTGTGGTCTGTTCAGGAGGCAGGCGCGGGCCGCGTGACGAGGGGCCGGGGAATTTCAGGTCAGCGCCTGGCGGTGGCTCCGGGGGTGATGTCCTGGGTGAACAGGCCGTGGGGGTCGATCCGGTCCCGTACCCGGTCCACGGCGGCGACCGCCCCGGCATCGAGATGGTGCTGGGGCGCGCCCGCGTCTTCGACCAGCGAGGGCAGGGTGCGGCCGGTGTCCCACGGCGCGAGCGCCGCCCGTACCACCGTACGGTGGTGTACCAGGCCGGCGACGGTCACCGGCCCGAACGGCGGCCCCGAGCCCATATACGCGAACGCCGCACCGGTCCGGCTCAGCACACCGCCGTCCGGCGGCGCGCCGACGAACGCGCCGCCGAGCTGGCGCAGCGTCGCGAGGGCCAGCGGGGACCCGGAATCCTCGCCCGCCGCGCCCAGGAACGCGTCCGCGCCAGCCGCGTCCAGATCACCCAGCAGGAGGTGGTCGCCGATGAAGGGGACCGGGCCGGCCGGGTCCATATGCGCGTGAAGGACCCCGGCCGGGCCGGTGAGGGCCCAGGTGTCCAGCAGCGGCGCGGCCAGCGCCCGCAGCGGCGCGAGCAGTTCCCGCGCCGCGCGTTCGGCCGCGGGGACGTCCCGCTCGGTGGCGGCCAGGACAGCGCCGTCCACACACACCACCGGCCCGGCCGCCAGCACCGCGGGCACGCCGGGGACGGGGGGCAGCCGCATCAGCCGCAGTGACGTCGTCACCCGCCGCGGCGCGTCCGCCGCCCACGCCCGCCACACATCCAGCACCCGTGGCGCGAGCGCGGCGGGCCAGTACGCGGCGCCGGTCACCACGCGGGTGACGGGGAACAGGCCGATCTCCACGCCGGTCACCACGCCGAACCCGCCGCCCCCGCCGCGCAGCGCCCACCACAGCTTTTGGTCCCCGTCCGCGCTGGCGCGCACCTGCTGACCGCCGGCGGTGACCAGGGTGATCGCGCGCACCGTGTTGGCGGCGAGCCCGGTGTGGCGGCCGTAGAAGCTCACCCCGCCGCCCAGCAGGTAGCCCACGACCCCGACTCCGGCGGCCGAGCCGTGCGCGGCGGCCAGCCCGTGCGGGGCCGCCGCGGCGGCGACCTCGCCCCAGGTGGTCCCGGCCGGGATGTGGGCCACCCGCCGCTCCGGGTCGATGCGGACCCCGCCGCCGATACGGGTACGGATGAGGAGCCCGGCGGTCACGGGCCGCCGGGCGCCGCTCGCGTGTCCGGTGGTGTGCACCCGGACGGGAAGGCCGCGTGCGGCGGCCTCGCGGACGGCGGCGCGAACCTCGGCCACCGTGCGGGCGGTGACGGCCGCCTGCGGGCGGGCGGGGGCGGCGAGGTTGAAGACCGCCGTGGCCTCCTGGTAGGCGGGGGTGCCGGGGACCGCGAGCTGGGCGGGCGGGGCGTCGTCGTACCGGGTCATGAACAGGGCTTCCCCTTCACGGATGGTTCGCGGATCGGTGACACCGGCCCCCGCCGGGTGGGGGGTGGGGACCCGGGCGGGGGCGGTCAGTGCTCGCGTACGGCGGTGAGGAACACGAACGTTCCCGGACCGGACTCCTCCCGCACCACCAGCCCCGCGTTGCTCAGCCAGCGCCTCAGATCGGCGGGGTCGAACAGCTGGAGACCGCCCTGGTGCTGGGGGAAACGGTGCGCGGACTGGAAATACCCGTACACCGGATCCTGCGAGCGGCGGAACGTCATCAGGGTGAACGTGCCGCCCGGCCGCAGGACCCGCCCGACCTCGGCGATCGCGGCGCCCGCGTCCGCGTAGAACGCCTGGAGCGCGTTCCAGCACACCACCGCCCCCAGCGAGGCGTCGGCGAACGGCAGCTCGGCCGCCGACGCCAGCACCGCCGGAACCTGCGGCAGGCGCCCGCGCAGCACGGTGAGCATGGGCAGGGCGCTGTCCAGGGCGATCAGCCGCCCGGCGCCGACCGCCTCGGCGAGCACCGCCGTCCACCGGCCCGCGCCCGCGCCCAGATCCAGCACCGGCCCGTCCACCGGCCGTACATGCGCGGCCAGATAGGCGTCCTCGTCCCCGGGGGTAACCGCGCCGCCCCAGTTGGAGCCGGAGACCCGCAGGAACGCGGGCCGCGCCACCGCCTCGTAGAACAGGCCCATACTCGGCACCCGCGACAGCTTCTCCAAAAAGTCCGCGCCCGCCTCCCCGCCGGCCACGGGGGCGGTCAGATCGAGGATGCCGCCCGCCACCGGATACCGCGCCGCACAGCCGCCGCAGGACGCGACACCGCCCTCACCGGCCAGCGCGCCCGCGCACGCGGGGCAGCGCAGCGCGCCCAGATGCGGGGCGAACAGCGCCGCGCCGGCGACCGGCGCGGCCACCTCACGCCGCGCGGGCACCGGCGCGGCGGGCAGATCGCGCGGCGTGCCGTGCCCGAGGGCCCAGTACGCGCGGGCGCCCATACAGCCCAGCACGGTCCGGGTGTCGTCCTCCCAGCCCGCCACCCGCTGCTCACGCGACAGTTCCCTGATCCAGCCCTGGTCGAAGGCGCGTTCGTCCGCGTTCAGGGTCCACGCCGACGGCGCGGGCCACACCCGCCCCAGATCCGGGGCCGCCGCGTCGAACACGGCCAGCGCCCGCTCCAGCCGCGAGCGGTCCTCCTCCTCCAGCTCCGTGGTGGCCACGGCCGCCACAATCCGCTCCCGGCGGGCGGGGAAGTGCGCCAGCAGATACACCAGCGCCAGCCGCAGCGGCACCTGGCCCGCCCGGGCGGCCAGCAGCTCCAGATACGTCTCCAGATGCCCGCCGACCGCATCCGCGAGCGGACCGTCCAGGCGCGGATACTCCGACTCCGCCAGCAGCCCCAGCAGCACCGCCACATACCCCGTGCGGTCCCCGGGAGCCTCCCGCAGCGCGTCCACCAGCACCGGCACGGCCGCCAGCGCGTCCCCGGTGGCCTTCCCGTCCCGCCACACACTCGCCGCCAGCGCGCCGAACGAGCCCGGCACCTCACCGGCGGCCGCCGTGGTGAAGGCGTCGGCGAGAGCGAGCGCCCCGGGAGCGGGGGAAACGTTCATGGATACGTGTCCTTCCTCAGGTCGGTGCCGCAGGCGTCCGCGCCCCGCGCCCCGCCCACGCTCCCAGCGCCGCCCCGGGCACCGCATCTTCCGGGCTGCCCACTTGGCGACCGGGCCCGGTCCCCCGTCCGGGGGGTGTGCGCCGGTTGCCGGGGTCTCGTCCGCCCGCTGCGCGTAGGAGGTGGTGGCATGGCTCTGGGAGACCGGCATCAGAAGAAGGACGTCGAGGCCGCGCTGAAACGGGCGGAAGCGGCGGGCCTCAAAGTGACACATGACAGGAACGGTCATAACTGGGGTTGGGTGGTCTGCTGCCCCTGTAGCGCGGATATCGCGGTGTACTGCACCCCTCGGAACACCGGAAACACGGCCCGGGACATTGATCGCTTCACACGGAGGCACACGAACTGTGCGTGACTGGAACTTCACCCTGCACCTTCAGGAACCTTTGAATCCCGGGCAGTTGGATACCTTGTTCCACTTGGACAGCTTCAGTGACGGGCGGGCCAGCCTGGTCAGAGGGCCGCAGACGGCCGAGTTCTGGTGCACCTTCCCCGCCGGGACCCTGACGGAGGCGATCACCGACGCGCTGAGCCGTTTCAAGGACTTGCCCGGGGTGCTGATCCGCAGCGTCGAACTGGACGAGACGGCCCTGGCGGCCAACGGCATGGCGACCCCCGCCGTCGTCCCCGCGCCGCCCGCGCTGGAGCCGGATTCGGCGGTGTGACAGCAGTCGGCGGGCCGGCCCCGTTCCCCCTCTCGTACCGCAGGGAGGGCGGGGCCGTTCGCCGGTCCGTCCGCCGCGTGCCCCGGTCCCCCGTCCGGGGGGTGTGCGCCGGTTGCCGGGGGCTCGTCCGCCCGCTGCGCGTAGGAGGTGGTGGCATGGCTCTGGGAGACCGGCATCAGAAGAAGGACGTCGAGGCCGCGCTGAAACGGGCGGAAGCGGCGGGCCTCAAAGTCACACACAAGCGGAACGGGCACGCCTGGGGTGTCGTGATCTGCTGCCCCTGCAGCGATCACGTGACCATCTCCTGCACCCCCAGGAGCCCCGGAACGGAAGCGAAGAGGATTCATGAGTTCGTCCGAGAACACCAGCACGGCAACGGAGCGTGAGTGGCACTTCAACCTCGTGCTGGACGCCCCGCTTACCCCGGAGCAGTCCAACACCCTTGACCATCTCGACCGCTTCCACGACGGGTCCCTAGGGCTGGCTGAACGGCCCGGTTACTCCCGCTTCATCTGCATCATCCGCGCCACGACCCTCACCGCCGCCATCGCTGATGCCCTGGAACGCTTCGATGACCTGCCCGGAGTTCTCGTCCGGAGTGTCGAACTGAACCCCATCGCCTTGGCGGCCAACGGCATGGCGACCCCCGCCGTCGTCCCCGCGCCGCCCGCGCTGGAGCCGGAGTCGGCGGTGTGACAGCAGCCGGCGGGCCGGCCCCGTTCCCCCTCTCCCGTACCGGGGAGGGCCGGGGTTCGCTGGCCTGTCCGTCCGCAGTCCGGCGGTCGCTCGTTCGGGGGGTGTGCGCCGGTTGCCGGGGTCTCGTCCGCCCGCTGCGCGTAGGAGGTGGTGGCATGGCTCTGGGAGACCGGCATCAGAAGAAGGACGTCGAGGCCGCGCTGAAACGGGCGGAAGCGGCGGGCCTCAAGGTGAAGCACGAGAAGAAGAAGCATATTTGGGGGTATGTCATTTGCTGTCCGTGTCGTGAGTGGGTAGGTGTCACCTGCACACCCCAGAACCCCGGAGAAGAGGCAAAGAAAGTCGATGGCTTCATCAAGAGGCACCGAGCCTGTGTCTGATCGTTCGTGGCACTTCAATCTCATGCTCGACGCCCCGCTGACCGAGGAGCAGCAGGACACCTTCAACGGGCTCGACCGCTTCCACGAGGGAGGCATCGGACTGGTTGAGGGACCGGCCAGCAGCTGGTTTCTCTGCGTTGTCCGGGCCGACACCCTCACCGCCGCCATCGCTGACGCCCTGAAACGCTTTGAGGATCTTCCCGGGGTCCTGGTGCGCAGTGTCGAACTGGACCCCGTCGCGCTGGCGGACAACGGCATGGCGACCCCCGCCGTCGTCCCCGCCCCGCAGTAGCGCCCCCGCTGCCAGATCCCCCGTCCCCTCTCCCGTACCGGGGAGGGCCGGGGTTCGCTGGCCTGTCCGTCCGCAGTCCGGCGGTCCCCCGTCCGGGGGGTGTGCGCCGGTTGCCGGGGTCTCGTCCGCCCGCTGCGCGTAGAAGGTGGTGGCATGGCTCTGGGAGACCGGCATCAGAAGAAGGACGTCGAGGCCGCGCTGAAACGGGCGGAAGCGGCGGGCCTCAAAGTCACACGCACCGGGAACGGCCACACATGGGGTTATCTGCTGTGCTGCCCTTGCAGCAAGACCGTCGGGGTGTCCTGCACCCCGCAGAGCCCAGGGGAGGAAGCGAAAATGATCGACCGGTTCACATGGAGGCACCGCAACTGTGCGTAGCTGGTACTTCAACCTTGTACTTGACGCCCCGCTGACCGAGGAACAGCAGGACACCTTCAACGGGCTCGACCGCTTCCACGAGGGAGGCATCGGGCTGGAGGAAGGCCCGGGCTACAGCGGCTTCCTCTGCGTCATTCCGGCCGAAACGCTCACGGACGCCATCGCTGACGCCCTGAAGCGTTTTGACGACTTCCCCGGAGTGCTGGTGCGGAGCGTGGTGGTCGACCACGTCGATCTCGCGGCCAACGGCATGGCGACCCCCGCCGTCGTCCCCGCCCCGCAGTAGCGCCCCCGCTGCCAGATCCCCCGTCCCCTCTCCCGTAC